>CAZVNB010000012.1:0-46840 GCA_964628355.1 uncultured Planctomycetia bacterium
GCTTTCCAAGATTCCGGTGATCAAACACTTCAAAGGCGTTTGTCACGTTTTCGTCGATCGCGACGCGGATTTAGAAAAAGCCGAACGCATCGTTCTCAATGCGAAAACACAGAACCCGGCGGTGTGCAATGCGATGGAATGCTTGCTGGTGGACCACGCGGTTGCAAAGAAATTTTTACCCAAAGTCGTGCAGGCGCTTGCTCAAAAAAACGTGGAACTACGCGGATGCCCAACCACACGGTCGATGGCGCCTGGCGTAAAAAAAGCCACCGCGAAAGATTGGGGCGCTGAATATTTGGACCTGATTCTTTCCGTGCGTGTGGTCAAGGACGTGCGCGAGGCGATAACACACATTGAGACTTTCGGATCTCATCACTCGGATGCGATTGTGACCGAGAATCCGAAGACCGCCGAGTCGTTCACGCATGCCGTGGATAGCGCCGCCGTATTTGTGAATAGCTCGACACGTTTCAATGATGGCGGCGAATTCGGGCTTGGGGCTGAAATGGGGATTTCCACTGACAAGTTGCATGCGCGGGGGCCGATGGGGCTCGAAGAGTTGACGTCGTACAAGTATGTGGTGTGGGGGGATGGACAGATCCGCCAATGAGTAGAATCGGAATTTTGGGGGGAAGCTTTGACCCGATTCATGGAGGCCACCTGGCGCTTGCAAAATTTGCAAGTTCGGAGCTGAACCTCGATAAAGTTGTTTTTGTCCCTGTTTCCAAGAATCCTCTAAAAAAAAATGCTCGCAAGTTGTCGGATTTAGCGAGATTGTCCATGCTTCGAAAGGTGCTGCGGCGCTTTCCGAGCTTTTCGGTGTCGGATTACGAGATCAAGGGGCAGGTACCGTCTTATACCGTGAAAACCCTACAGCATTTCAAAAAAAAATTTGGCGTTAAAACTCAACTTTATTTTTTGTCCGGCGCTGATACGGTGCGCAATTTTTCCCGTTGGAAATCACCTGAGAAGGTGTTAAAGTTGTGCCGTTTTGTCGTGGCGACCCGGCCCGGGTCCAAGCTCCGCACCACCGATGGGCGTTTTTTGTGGTTGCCGATGGGGCCCGTCCATCTTTCTTCGACCTCTATTCGCCGGAGGATTGAAAACAAACAGAGTGTGCGGCATCTGGTGCCGCGCGAGATTGAGAAAAATTTGAAAGCGCAATTCAAAGGAGAATAAGAATATCGAGCCCCGAAAAAAAATAGCACTCATTTGTTCGGCGGCAGAGGACCGCAAGGCCGAGGATATTGTCGTGATGGAAATGAGTCAGAAATCCAGCATGGGCGATTATTTTATCATCATGAGCGCGCCCTCGTCGGTGCGCGTGAAAGCCATCGTGGATCATATCGAGGACTCGTTGGAAAAGCACGGTTTTCGCGCCCTACACAAGGAAGGTCTGACCGAAGGACTGTGGGTGCTGATGGACTACGGCGATATTTTGGTGCACGTGTTTTATCAGGATACACGCAAATTTTATTCGCTGGAAACTTTATGGGGGGATGCGCCGAGACGCAGTTTTTTGCGCTAAAAAAAGTCCATGTCTTTTGTTCCAATCAAAAAAGAATTATCCGCCTGGCTTTCCTGCATGATTCAACAGATGCTTGGTTTGCCGGAGGGCGCTAAATTTGATTTTGCTTTCGAAGTGCCTCGTGAGGAAAAATTCGGAGATCTTTCGACGGCGCTTGTGTTGAAGCTGGCCAAAGACGCAAAGAAAAATCCGCGAGCGCTGGCCGATGAGTTTTTAAAGCGTCTAACCGCGTCGTTGCCGAAATCGGCGCTGGCCGGGCGGTTGGCGGGCGTATCTGTCGAAGGCCCCGGATTCATCAATTTTTATTTTTCTACCAAAGAAATTTCCCAGGTTATTTCTCAAATTCACGAACAACGTGAAAATTTTGGAAAGCCGGCGCTTATTTCTAAAAAAATTCTGGTCGAATTTGTCAGCGCCAATCCTACCGGACCGCTCACCGTCGCGCACGGGCGCCAGGCGGCGTTGGGGGATTCGCTTGCGCGTATTCTGCATTTTTGCGGTCACCGCGTCAGTACAGAGTATTACAACAATGACGAAGGCGTGCAGATCGAAACGCTCGGCAAATCCACGGAACTTCGCGTGCGTGAGAAAATAACGGGAAAAAAGATCGAGTTACCCGAAAATTATTACCGGGGGGAGTATCTTTTGCAGGTAGCCTCCCAATTGATCGAGAAAAAAGGGGCCGCAGTTTTGCAAGCCATGTCGGAGAAAGCGCGCCTGGAGTTGTGCCGGGATTTTGCAAAAGACGACATTTTACAGGGCATTCAAGAAGATCTGAAGGATTTTGACGTGCATTTTGATGACTTTTATTCGCAAAAAGAACTGGGGGATTCGGGGAAGGTGGAAAAAACCCTGCAAGAGCTGAATGCTAAAAAAGTGTCTTATGAAAATGAGGGAGCCGTGTGGTTGCGTTCGACCGATTGGGGGGATGACAAAGACCGCGTGCTTGTGAAAAGCGATAAGACCTATACCTACCTGACGCCGGACATTGCCTATCATCATGAAAAATTTTGCCGTGGATTTGAAGAAATCATCGATATTTTAGGGCCGGATCATCATGGATATATTGCGCGGTTAAAAGCTTCTCAAGCGGCGCTGGGTCATGACCCGGCACGCGTTCATATCTTGATCGCGCAACTGGTGACTCTTTATGAGGGAAAAAAGCAGGTGCGTATGTCCACGCGCGCTGGAGAGTTCGTGACGCTCAGGCAAATTTTGGAGGAAGTGGGAAAAGATGCGGGGCGCTTCTTTTTTGTGATGCGAAAATTTGATGCGCATCTGGATTTTGATTTGGAACTTGCCAAAAGTCAGACGCCGGACAACCCGGTTTTTTACATCCAGTATGCGCATGCGCGCATCGAAAGCATCAAAGGCAACGCTCCCAAGCCCAACTCTGAAAAATCGGGCATGTCCGCCGAAGTCCTGGACAGACTCGTGGGCGAACACGAGATCCGCCTCATGCGTTTATTGTGGCAGTACGAAGAAGCGGTGCTTGGCGCAGAGAAAACGTTGGAACCCTACCGTTTGGTGCCTTATTTGATGGAATTGGCGGCGTCGTTCCATCGCTTCTACACTGAAAACCGCGTGGTGACGGATGACCAAACGCTCACCCAGGCGCGCCTGCTGCTGGTGAATGGGGTGCAAACGGTGCTTCGTTCAGGTCTCGGACTTTTGGGAGTTTCTGCACCGACAAAGATGTAGAGTTTGAATGGCTATGTTTGAAGCATTTGATTTTTATGTAGGCAAGAAAATCCCTTTTGATTCATTGACGCGCCAGCTAGTGGATTTTAAGTATGTGCGGCACGACCGGGTCAGCGCTTCCGGCGAATTCAGCTTGCGCGGCGGCATCCTCGACATTTACCCCGTTTATTTTTCATTCCCCGTGCGCCTTGAATTTTCCGACGAAATAGTCGAAAGCATACACAGCTTCGATCCCGAAACGGGCAAGCGTCTTGAGCCCCATCGCATGGTTGTGCTGGCTCCGGTCCGGTCCACTCGCGCTTCACGGCAGGTTCCGCAAGCACGCTCGCTTATTTCCTGGGAAAATTTGGAGCCGCCCGTCGACCCGTTTGTGGATATCGAGGTAGGGGATTTGGTGGTGCACGTGCTGCATGGCATCGCTCGCTATCGTGGCATCAAAGCGCTGGAAAATAAACAGCACAAAGAAGAAGACCATTTTACGCTGGAATTTATAGACAAAAATAGGTTGTATGTTCCTACGCGAGATTTACATCTTATCCAGCGCTATGTGGCGTTCGGCAAAATTCATCCCAAGCTTTCGCGTCTGGGATCAAAAAGTTGGCAGCATCTCAAAGAAAAAACGCAAAAAGGAGTGTTCTCTTTTGCCAGCGAACTTTTGGAACTGCAGGCCAAACGCCGCGCGCTGGAAGGGCACGCCTTCCCCAAAGACACGGAGTGGCAGAAAAAACTCGAGGAAGATTTTCCTTATCAGGAAACGGTGGATCAATTACGCGCCACCGAGGAAGTGAAGGCTGACATGGAATCTTCAAACCCGATGGACCGCCTGATTTGCGGCGATGTTGGCTACGGAAAAACCGAAGTGGCGCTCCGTGCGGCATTCAAGGCCGTCATGAGTGGAAAACAAGTGGTAATTCTAGTGCCAACGACGCTGTTGGCCGAACAGCACACGGAAACGTTTACGGAAAGAATGAAGAATTTTCCTCTGGAAATCCGCATGCTTTCTCGTTTTCAGTCCAAACTCGAACAAACCCACGCGGTTCAAAGCGTGGCCGACGGCAGCTGCGACATCGTGATTGGCACGCACCGCTTGTTGTCAAAGGACATCTCATTCAAAGACCTGGGCTTGGTGATCATCGATGAAGAGCAGCGTTTTGGCGTGAAACACAAAGAACACTTGAAAAAACTTCGCTTGCTGGTGGACGTGTTGACGCTGAGCGCCACTCCGATTCCACGCACCTTGTATCAATCGTTGGTTGGCACGCGAGATATGTCCACGATTCAGACGCCTCCAAAAGACAGAAAGCCGATCCAAACCGTGGTGACTGAATTCAATGAGGATGTGATCCGCCGCGCCATTGAACAAGAACTGCACAGAAAAGGGCAGGTGTTTTTCATTCACAATCGCGTGCAGGGCATTGAAAAAATGGCCCAACGCATCGCCCAGCTAGCGCCGCAGGCAAAAATCGGGGTGGGGCATGGTCAAATGCCGGCCAAAGCGCTAGAGTCGGTAATGAAAAAATTCATTCATGGCCAGCTCGACGTTCTGGTTTCCACCACCATCGTAGAGTCGGGCATTGACATCCCGAATGCGAACACGCTGATCGTGAATCGTGCCGATGCTTTTGGGCTGTCCGAACTTTATCAGCTGCGCGGGCGCGTGGGACGGTTTGATCGCAATGCTTATGCGTATCTTTTGGTTCCCAGAGGTTCGGTGCTGACCGAGGAATCTCGCAAGCGCCTTTCGGCTATCGAAAAATTCACTCATCTGGGCGCCGGATTTAGCCTAGCGATGGAGGATCTGGAGATCCGTGGGGCAGGGAACATTCTTGGCACCGAACAGCATGGTTATATTATGAATGTTGGATTCGACCTTTATTGTCGGATTTTAAAACAGACGGTCAGCCGATTAAAACAGAATAAAAGTGCCTGAAGGCCAAAGCCGGCAGCTTGATTGAACCAGCCGCGCCCAAGTGAATTTTCTAGAAACGTTGAAAGAAAGAGATTAGAATACTGACCGGCGATGGAGTTCGCCCGATTCTAAAACTGCCCTTAAAGCTATGGGGTTGATAACTCCTACGATGTTTTTAAAAGCATTGTGGGGGTTTTTTATTTTAGGGGAGAATACATAAATGACGAAGCTTCTTTATCTCGGGATCGGAACTCTTGCCGGTGGATTTGCGAGGTATTTTCTATCGGGAGCCGTCCATAAAAGTTTTGGGGCGACTTTCCCTTATGGCACGCTTATTGTCAATTTGCTCGGCTGTTTTATGGTTGGTTTTTTAAATGCCATCGCCGAAGAAAAATTCTTTCTCGGGCCCAATGGACGCATGCTACTCATGACAGGTTTCTGCGGCGCTTTTACAACCTTCGCTACGTTCATGCTTGAAACCGGAAATCTCGTAAAAAACGGAGAGTTTTTCAGGGCTTTTTTGAACATTGTCTTAAGTTTAATTGCAGGATTCATTGTTTATCGTCTCGGCATTTTTTTGGGCAAATCTATTTAGGGAAGAAAAAAGTGTCCTGTCAACTAGATGTGCAAGGGCACACAAGCAAGGGTTGCCATCTATACCACCATGTCCCTTCCACTCCCAAATGATATTGCAGCTCTCGTGCCGTCCTTGTTAAAGAATAAGGGTGCTGGCGACCGAGTGAGACAGAGTACGTTGAACTGCCATTGGGCCGGTTGCATTGAAAGGCTTCGTTAGTTGTGTTATAGTCAGCCGATTATGAAGCAAGCCGCCTTTTTAGTCCTTTTATTTTTTCTTGCCGGATGCAGTCTTAAGTCCAATAACCAGTCGAATAACAAGGTGCTGGCGCGTTTTGACGGCACGACGATCACCGAACAGGATTTTTTGAAGAAAGTTGCCGGCCTGCCGCGGGCACTGCAGAATGTCGCGATGAAACGAAAAAAGGACTTGATCCAAGACATGGCTGCCGAGCACTTTTTGTTGAAGGAGGCCGAGCGGCAGGGTCTGAACAAAGATGCGGATGTTCAGGACCTGATTCGGGTCGCGCAGAAAAAAATTATTATCGCCAAACTTGTCGAAAAAGAAGTCGATCGGAAGCTTTCGGTTTTGCCCGATGAAATATCCCAATACTATGAATTTCACAAGGAGGAGTTTATGACGCCGCTTTTGTTTCGAGCGTCGCATATTTTACTTAAAACAGAGGATGAGGCCACGGCGGTAAAAACGGCGCTGGATCAAGGCGCGGACTTTGAAGAGACGGCACGCCAAAAATCCATCGATACGACGGCTGCTCGGGGCGGTGATTTGGGGTACTTTCAAAAAGGGCAGTTTGTGTCCGAGTTTGAAGAGCAGGTGTTGCAAATGAAAAAAGGCGAGATCCGCGTCCCGGTGAAAACCCGGTTTGGCTACCATGTGATCCGCTTGAATGATCGCGTCGAGCCTCGGCTTCGTGATTTTCAGTCGGTGAAAAAGATGGTGGAAGAGCGACTGATGAATGATCGCCGCGCAAAGATGTTTAAAGAGCTGGTCGAAAAACTCAAAGGCAATACGAAAATAAAAATTGACGAGCAAGCGCTGGAAATCCACGGCGCAAAATCATGAATGGTTCCAGAAAGCGCACATTTTTATTTTTTATTTTGGCTGGCGTGGGATTGATGTTGGGTTCCACGGTTTGCTTGGCTGAAGTGGTGGAGCGCATTTTGGCGGTGGTGAATGACGAAATTGTTACCGAACAGGATCTCGAAGTCGTGATGGCCCCTGTCATTGCGCAATACCGCACGTCCTACGCGGGTGCGGAATATGAAGAAAAAGCCAAAGAGGCGCGCAGGGAATTTTTGAGCAAGGTGATCGATGACAAACTAATTTTAAGCCAGGCCAAGCGCAAGCAAGTGATCGTCAAAGACTCCGAGGTGGACGAAATGATGTCAGAGGTGCGCAATAAATTTCCCGCGCGGGAGGCATTTCTGAAGGCAATCGAAGATCAAGGACTTACGGAAAAAAAGTTGTGGAATCGTTTTCATGACCAGCTGATGACGCAAAAACTGGTGAATTTTGAGGTCAAATCCAAGGTGTCGGTTTCACCAGGCGAAGTGAACGAATATTATAAAGCGCATTCCCAGGAGTTTGTGCAGGGCGACCGTGTGCAGTTGCAGCATATTCTGATCCGTGCTTCCACGCATTCCGGGGAAGAGGCGAAATCTCTTGCCGAATCGTTAGCAGCTCAGATAAAAGCGGGCAAATTTTTCGAAGAGTTGGCAAAAGCGTATTCGGAGGGTTCGGAAGCCAAAGAAGGTGGCCAGATGGGTTGGGTGGAAAAAGGACAGCTATTGGGCGAAATTGACGAGAAAGTATTCAGTCTGGAAGCGGGGCAGGTGACGGAACCTATTCAAAGCTCCCTCGGATACCATATTTTCAAAGCCCTGGAGCGAAAGCAATTTTCCATAAAGCCTCTTTCGGATGTTCGGGGACAGATCCAAGATGTTCTTTTCAAGGAAAAACTCAAAACTCGTTTGGAAAGCTGGATGCAGTCCTTGAAAAAGAATGCCTATATCTCCATCCATTAGGCCCCGTCTGGCGCTCACCATCGGCGACCCCGCCGGTATCGGACCTGAAGTTCTCGTCAAGGCATTGGCCCAGTGGGTGGGTCCACGCCGCCGCTCGAAGATTTTAGTTGTGGCCGATGCCGCTTTTTTAAATTTACTCTCCAAACGGTATCATTTGCAAATCCGATTTCAACCAATCGAAACGGCGCATGGTTGGGAACGTATTTCGGGAGCCATTCCCTGTTTTTTTGATAAAATGTTTCCCACTCGATTTTCGTTGGGTGTTTCCGACAGTAATCTCACGAAATTGGCTGTACGGTCCATTGAGCTTGCGGCAAAATTAGCGCTTGAAAATCGCGTCGACGCCGTGGTGACGTCGCCGATCAACAAAGCAGGCCTTAAAGAGGCAGGTTTTGATATTCCAGGCCATACGGAATTTTTGGCTAAACTTTCCAAAACCAAACGCTATGAAATGATGCTTGTAGGGGGAAATCTGCGCGTGGTGTTGGTGACGCGCCACACACCGATTCAAGACGTGTCCAAAATGATCTCCGCCAAAAGAGTGGAAGATGTAATTCTCTTGACCGACCGCGAGCTCAGACGTTCGTTTGGAATTAAGCGCCCGAAACTTGTCGTATGCGGTCTGAACCCTCATGCGGGTGAACGTGGAACCATCGGACGCGAGGAAATCAAAGCCATCGCGCCCGGCGTGGCCAGGGCCCGGCGACAAACCACCGCTGAAATTATCGGGCCTTTGTCACCGGACTCGCTTTTTTACGATGCTTACCAAGGGCGTTATGACGCTGAAATTTGTATGTACCACGATCAGGGGCTTATTCCTTTGAAAATGATTTCTCGAGGTCATGGCGTGAATGTCACGCTGGGTCTTCCGTTTGTTCGAACCTCCCCGGATCACGGAACAGCTTACGATATTGCAGGCCGCGGGATCGCGGATCCTGCTTCGATGATCGATGCCATGAAAACCGCTGCCGAACTTTCCCAGCAGCGTAATCGGTATGATGCGTCGAGAAAAATCCGCTAGGTCCCAGCTTCACCATCTGGATGTTTTCCCCAAGAAAAAACTGGGACAAAATTTCATGACCAGCGCCCGGGACCTGGCTTTTATCGCCAAGGCGCTTTCGATTCAACCCAAAGAACACGTGGTTGAAATTGGGCCTGGCTTGGGCGCATTGACGCAAGCCTTGTTGACGTTTGGAGCGCAGGTGACCGCTGTGGAAAAGGACGCGCCATTAGCGGCCAGTCTGCGGGTGCGCCTAAAGGACTGCCCGCTCACCGTAATACAAAAAGATATTTTACATTTGCGACTTATCGACGAACTCGCCGAAAAAAAACCCGTGAAAGTTGCAGGAAACATTCCTTACAACATCACCAGCCCCATTATTGAATGGCTGATTTCTCAAAGAGCTTATGTGAGCCAGGCAGTATTGACCGTGCAGTGGGAGGTGGCCCGTAGACTCACGGCCAAGCCCGGCAACAAAGATTGGGGCAGCCTCTCCTTTTTTCTGCAGTTTTATGCAAAGGTTGAGCTTCTGAGAAAAATCGATAAAAGCCATTTTTACCCAACACCCAAAGTGGATTCTGGCGTCGTGCGTATTCGGTTTGGCGGTCAAGAGGGATTTTCGGTTTCGAACGAAGAAAATTTGTTTCGATGCGTGCGGCGGGCATTTCAAAAAAGAAGAAAAACGCTATTGAACGCGATTTGGAGTCAAGAGCCAGCACCTTCTAAACAGACGCTTGCCCTGCTTTTAACGAAGCTTGGCATTGATCCGCGCCGTCGCCCCGAAACACTTTCGATTGCCGAATGGATCAAACTCTCCGAATCGCTGGGCAGCCTTTCTCAAACATGATATTATCGACTTTTGCGTAACTAATTATCAGTCTGCTCAAAAAAACCTCAGATGCAAGGCCGCGATCCCTTGATCGCGGCACGTCGGTCTGGCTACGGAAGCCGGTCGTCTCCAGGCGCGGGCGAGAGAGCGCGGAGGCGCTATGGGAATAGCGTCGCACAAGCGAACGAGCCCGCAACGAAGCAGGTGAGGTTTTTTTGAGCAGACTGTTAGGAGATTTTGATGGATCCCATTCACGCGTTATGGACGTTTCCAGCGGTCATTTTGGCCGCGATGTTGATCGCCTGGGGCGCCGAATGCGGACAATTTTATATTTCGCAGGGCTTGGCATTGGCGGTGTTGGCCTGGGTGCAGACGCTGCCCGAATTTGCCGTGGAGGCTACCATCGCGCTGGAAGCCGCAAAAAATCCCGAGCAATTGCACCTGGTGACGGCCAATTTTACGGGTTCTTTGCGGCTTTTTGTCGGTTTTGGCTGGCCCATGGTGTATTTTGTGGCGCTTTTTTTTAGCGGTGAGCCGCTTTATTCCAGACACAGCAAATTTCGCCGCATTGTCATGGAAGACGAAAACTGCGTTACCGTGATGTCGCTTTTGCCGGCGCTGGTTTATTTTCTCGTCATCTATTTGAAGGGAACGCTGACACTTTGGGATGGGGCAATTCTGGCCGGCATTTATGGAGTGTACCTTTACTTGTTGTCCAAATTACCGCCACAGGATGCCGAGCAGATCGAAGATCTTGGTCGTGTTCCGCGTGCCTTGATGCGGTTACCGAAAGCACAGAGCATTTTTGGCATACTTCTTTTGTTTGGGCTTGGCGCCGGAATTTTGTGGTTTGTGGCGCATCCTTTCCTTCGTTCGATGTTGGCTTTGGCTGTGACGTTGGGCATCTCGCAGTTTGTTTTTGTTCAGTGGGTGGCGCCTTTTTTGAGCGAATTTCCAGAAAAACTTTCCGCGTTCCATTGGGCGCGGCAAGTAAAAAAAGCGCCGATGGCACTTACAAATTTCGTGTCATCTTCGATCAATCAGTGGACTGTCCTGGTTGCGACGGTGCCGTTCATTTATTCGTTCGGCGTGGGGCATCCGGCAGCTATCGTGTTTGATTCGCACCAAAAGGTGGAAATTTTACTGACGATCGTGCAATCGTATCTTGGGTTTGTTTTTTTGGTGAGCATGGATTTCAGTTTTGTCGAAGCCGTGTCTCTTTTTGTATTGTGGCTTTTTCAGTTTTTGGTTCCGGGCGCGCGCGAAGAGATTGTATGGGTGTATGGCGCGTGGTCGGCATGGGAGACGCTGCAATTGGCTACGCACTTTCACGAACGAAATGCGGTTCGAATTTTTTTCCGTATCTGTCGGGAGCATATTTTCAAGAGAGCCTAATGTTCAAACGATTGGCGGGCACATTGCGTAGTGCCCTGATTCTTATTTGCGTTTTTTTTCTGTTCGTCGGCGGGTTTAAATTTTTTAGCGAGTTTCTCACGCTTAAAAAAATCATCCACAACCTGCAGGCGGAGTCGCGCTTGGCTGAAGCGCTGGTGATGGAGTCCACGCTAGACGAATACACGCGCCAGTACGCGACCACGATCAAATTTTTAGAGTATGATGTGCACGGCCAGCCGCTTAAACCCAAGTATTTTACTTTCAAAGGCAATCTGATTCAGTTTCAGACTCTGGTGGTCCGCTTCGATGACAAATATGTCGAGCAAGGCCATCGCATGAAAGGTAAAAGTATCAGCCTTTTTTTGAAGGCATTTGTGTTGGACGGCAAAAATACGCAAGAATTTATAATCACCCCGGTGTATGAGGCTGCTCTTCTCAAAGAAGGAAAGACCCCCGCGGAAGTCGCGGTGCCGGAAGGCTATCGCGTCGGCAACCCTCCCAATTATTTTGAGCGTGAAATCTGGGCGCATTTCTGGAAATACGCGCTAGACCCGGATCAGCGAAAAAGAATGGGCATAAAAAACGCGCAGGTGGAAGCGCCTGGCCAGGTGTTTGTGCCAGGAACTATCTACACGCTGATTTTGGAAAACGACGGGGGCGTGCGTATCGATACCCGGCCGATTCCACTGATACTGAAAAATGAAAAACAGTCCCATGGATAAAGACCATATTTTTATAAAAAACGCCCGAGAGCATAATTTAAAGGGCATCGATCTTCGCATTCCAAGAAATGCGATGGTGGTGTTTACCGGTTTGAGCGGCTCTGGAAAATCATCGCTGGCATTTGACACGATTTACGCCGAAGGGCAAAGACGTTATGTGGAAAGCCTTTCGGCTTATGCCCGCCAGTTTTTGGACCGCATGCAAAAGCCGAATGTCGAGTACATTGAAGGGCTTTCGCCGGCGATCAGCATCGAACAGCGAGTGGCGGGCTCAAATCCCCGCTCCACGGTGGGGACGACCACGGAAATATATGATTACCTAAGGCTGCTTTTTGCCAAGATCGGTATTTTTTATTGTCATCGCTGCAACCGTAAAATCACGCGGCAAAGTGCGCAAGAAATCGTCGATCAGATTTTGGCCGCGCCCAAGGAGACTAAAATTCAGCTGCTGGCGCCGACCATTGAAGGGCGCAAGGGGGAGTACCAGAAAATTTTTAAAGATATCTTGAAAGAAGGTTTTGTGCGTGTGCGCGTGGACGGTCAAGTGCGCGAACTGTCCGAGAATATTCGGCTGGATAAAAAGAAAAAACACACGATTGAAATCGTGGTGGACCGTCTAATTTTAAAGGAAGGGATCAAAAAAAGGCTTACGGATTCCGTGGAGGCGGCGCTGAAAGTGGGAAAGGGCACCCTTCGAGTGGTTTACGAATCGGAGCCGAAAAGAGAACAGGTTTATTCCGAGCTTCATGCTTGCGTGCATTGCGGTCTCAGTTTTCCCGCGCTGGAACCGCGCCTTTTTTCTTTCAACAGCCCCTACGGCGCTTGTCCGAATTGCGACGGCTTGGGTCATTGCCTGGAAGTGGATCCCGATCTTGTCGTGCCGGATAAGACCAAGTCGATTCGCGCCGGTGCGATTGCCGGTTGGAAACGCGGCGGCAAGTCGTTGATTATTTATTTGCGGAGGATTTTGAGATATTTGGCTGAAAGGCGAGGTTTTAGTCTTGAAACGCCATTCAAGGATTTAAAAAAAGAAGACCGCCAAGTGATTCTCTATGGCGACGGTGAAAAAGGGGAGCGTTGGAACTCGTTTGAAGGAGTCATCCCCAATCTCGAGCGCCGTTTTCGCCAGACGGAGTCCGAGTTCATGAAAGAAGAAATCAACAAATTCATGGGTTTGAAGCCCTGCGAGGGTTGTCACGGCAAGCGCCTCAAGCCCGAAGCGCTTTCGGTGCGCGTGCAAGACAAAAGCATCATGGATGTGAGCGCGATGTCGATTGAGGTGGCCGATGATTTTTTTCATAAACTTTCACTGACCGAAAAAGAAAAATTCATTGCGCATCAAATTTTGAAGGAGATCAAAGCGCGTCTTGGCTTCATGCGCAACGTGGGTCTTGTTTATTTGTCCCTGGATCGCATGAGCGGCACACTTTCGGGCGGTGAAGCCCAGCGTATCCGGCTTGCTACGCAAATCGGCTCAGGTTTGATGGGAGTCTTGTACGTGCTCGATGAGCCCTCGATTGGCTTGCATCAGCGCGACAATGAAAAACTTTTGGACGCGCTGATCGAACTGCGCAATTTGGGCAACACCCTGATTGTCGTGGAACACGATGAATCCACCATGAAACGCGCCGACTATCTCGTGGACATGGGGCCGGGTGCCGGCAAGCATGGCGGGCGTGTGGTAGCGTGTGGCACGCCCCAAGAGGTGATGGGCAATCCGCTTTCGTTGACGGGTAAGTACCTGACAGGCGCCCTTGAGATTCCCACCCCCAAAAAACGCCGTCCGGTTAAAGGCCTCAAGAGGATTTTGATCAAGAAGGCTGTTGAAAACAATCTAAAAAACGTGGACGTGGAAATACCGCTGGGAGTTTTCACTTGTGTCACGGGCGTTTCGGGTTCCGGCAAAAGCACGCTGGTGGATGAAATTTTATTCAAAGGACTGGCCAAACGTCTTTATGGCTCCAAAGTGCTGCCGGGCAAGCACGAGAAGATTTTGGGCGTCGAAGCCGTCGATAAAGTCATCGAGATAGACCAATCACCGATCGGTCGCACGCCGCGTTCCAACCCCGCGACTTACACGGGTCTTTTCGGACCGATTCGCGATATTTTTTCGAAACTTCCCGAGTCGCGTATGCGCGGCTATGCGCCGGGGCGTTTCAGTTTCAACGTGAAGGGCGGCCGATGCGAGGCCTGTGAAGGTGACGGCGTCAAAACCATTGAAATGCATTTTTTGCCGGACGTGTACGTGACCTGCGAAGTTTGTAAGGCAAAACGTTTTAACGAACAAACCCTGGAGGTGCGTTATAAAGGAAAATCGATCGCCGATGTGCTGGCGATGAGCGTGGAGGAAGCGCTTGAGCTTTTTCAAAATGTGCCCGCAGTGAAAGCAAAACTGCAGACGCTGCATGATGTGGGTCTGGACTACCTTGAGCTGGGTCAGGCGGCCACGACGTTATCCGGTGGCGAAGCCCAACGCGTGAAACTCGCGACGGAACTTTCGCGCCGGGCCACGGGAAGAACTTTGTATATTTTGGACGAACCCACAACGGGATTGCATTTTGCCGATATCGATCGCCTGCTTAAAGTGCTTCAGACGCTGGTTGATCAGGGAAACACGGTGTTGGTGATCGAGCATAACCTGGATGTGATTAAAACCGCCGATCATCTCATCGATTTGGGTCCCGAAGGCGGCGTGCGCGGAGGAGAAATTGTTGCTTTGGGCACACCGGAAGAAGTAATGAAAAACCCCAGGTCGCACACAGGCTATTTTTTAAAACAGGTGTTAAAATGAATTTATTGCCCGAGCCTCCACGTCGTAGAGAGAGTTTGGCCGCGCTGGTAATAGCGTTTGTTGCGCTGCTATTTGTTTCTCAAGCGTCTGCCGCCATCTCCGAAGAGCAAGGCGCGTATTCGACGGCGGAGTCTTATTTTCGCGCCAAAGATTACGGGTCTGCGATCAAATTTTATTCCGAGATCATTGAAAAATATCCCACGTCGCGTCTTTATGTTTTCTCAAAATATTCGAAAGCCTGGTGCTTTTTCGAGCTGGACGACGTTGAAAACGCGATGGCGGAGTTTGAGGCTATCGCGCGCGAATATCCTTCACATCCCTTGGCGGTGGAATCGCGCTATAAAATCGCCCAGTGTCTATTTGAGATGAAAAAATTTGATTTGGCATCCAAGGCGTTATCTGCTTTTGTCCATGAGTTCTCGCTCAGTGGACGCATCGCCGGCGCCTATTACTTGTTGGGGCAATCCTATTACAATTTAGGCGAGTACCCGCCGGCGCTGGAAGCTTTTAAAAAAAGCGTGGAGCTTGGCGCAAAAAGCGAATTTTGGGCGTATGCGCAGCCTAGCATCGGCTGGACCTATTTTCAGCTCGCCAGGTATGCGGAGGCGCTACAAAGTTTCACGCCATTTGAAGATGAGTTCAAACAGACTCCGCTTCGCGACTCCTTTATTTTCGGCCGCGCGCGATCGCTGGCAAAGCTCGGGCGATTGCCAGAGGCGCTGGAAGCATTTGATCAGTTGCTTTCGCAGTACCCCAATACGGAGTTGCTGGATCAGGTTTATTATTGGAAGGCCGAAACACTTTATGATTCCGGAAAGATTGCCGAAGCGGCAGAACTTTTTGAAGATTTTATCCGAAAATTTCCCACAAGTGATCTTTCCAATGAGGCGCAGTACGACCTGGGGTGGTGTTATGTGCGGTTGGCGCGTCCCCAAAAGGCCATTGAGCATTTTAGTGCCGTGGCCCAGGAGGCAGACGATGAAGCGCTGCGCACGGCAGCCATTTGCCGCATCGGCGACACCTACATGGAACAAGGAGATTTTGAAAAAGCGCTCCAGTCCTATGATCGGGTGCTCAAAGACTTCCCTAAAAGCGTTTATTCGGATTACGCGCAATATCAATCGGGGGCGTTACTGTTGAGGCTCGGACGCGCGGAGGCGGCGGGCTTGAGTTTTCAAAGTCTGATCATTAATTTTCCTCACAGTCGCTTCCAGGACGAAGCGCTTTACCAGCTGGCCAACAGCTTGTTGCAGAAAAATGACTTCCGCGAGGCTTCGTTGCAATTTCACAAACTCATCGACACCTTTCCCGAAAGCAACTTGAAAGAAAAAGCCTACTTCCAACTGGGAAATTGTTATTATCATTTGGAGGAATTTGACAAGGCGCTGGCTATTTTTAAAGATATTTTTGAACGTTCCATGAAGTCGGATCTCGGGCGGCTGTCCAAATTTCAGATCGGCTGGTGTTATTTTAAAATGAACAAGGAAGGCCAAGCCATCACTGAATTTGAAGATTATTTAAAACGTTATCCGACCAGTGATACGGCGGCGGATGTCAATTATGGGCTCGGAGAATATTATTATAAGCGCGGCCAATACCCAAAATCGTTGGAATACTTCGATGCCATCGTGAATCGTTTTGCCGCAAGTCCACTGGCCGACCATGCTTATTTTGCTTCAGCGCTGGTCTATGAAAGACAGGGAGATTTATGGAAAGCCGTAGACGTATGGCGCAAGCTGTTCGACGTATTTCCAAAAAGTCCGCTGGCAGCCGAAGGACTGGTCAAGGTTGCGGATTTTCTGGTCTCGCAGGGAAAATCGGATGATGCCAAGACAGAACTTTTAAAAATCATCCCTATTTCGGAGGCCGGGCCTTATCGCCTCCAAGCGCAGAAACGTCTGGGTGAATTATTGAAGGCGCAGGGACACTTGAAGGAAGCCGCTTTTTATTTGAGTGAAGCTTTGAAAAAGGCCTCCGGTGACTTTGCCTGCGAAGTGGAATTTGAGCTGGCCGAGGTTTATGAAACGGAGGGTGATTCGCAGAGAGCGGCCTTGGAATTTTTGCGCGTGAGCCAGCTTTATCCCAACAACATGCTGTATGCGGACAAGTCCCGTTGGCGCGCCGTGAATCTTTTCGAAGGGTTGGGACAAAAAAAGCAAGTGCTGGACCTTTATGAAAAGATCGCCGGCACGAATTCAAACCGCGCGGCGGAAGCGCGTGAGAAAATAAAGAAACTGCAACAGGAATTAAAATGAAAAGTATGTCACCCGTCACTTTTTAAAGGAGGCTATTTTATGTGGGAATTTATGCAAAAGGGCGGACCGATCATGTGGCCGATACTGCTGTGTTCGGTGATCGCGTTTGCAATCGTCATCGAACGCCTGGTTCGGATTCGTCAGGAACAGATCGACACCAAGTCGTTCATGGAGCAGATATCCAAATCGCTTAAGCGCAACAAAATTATGGAAGCGCTGGATTTGTGTGACCGCACGGGCGGCCCCATCGCGGCGATATTGAAGGCTGGTATTTTGAAGCATGACAGGCCGCGCAACGAAATCCGGGAGGCGATCGAGGATGCCAGTATTCACGAGGTACCGCGCCTGGAAAGGAATTTGCCGGTGCTGGCCACGCTGGCGCATGTGGCGCCGCTATTGGGGTTGCTAGGCACTGTGACCGGTCTGGTGAAGGCTTTTCAGGTCATTGAAAGCAAAGCGACGGTGCTCAACCCCATCAATCCCGGCGATCTGGCCGGCGGCATTTGGGAAGCGTTGCTGACGACGGTATTCGGCTTGTGCGTGGCGATTCCAAGTTATGTGGCTTACAATTATCTGGTGAGTCGCGTCGACGGATTTGTGCTCGACATGGAAAGAAGCGCTACGGACTTGATGAATATTTTAGGCGAGAAGAGAGACGAGCATGAGGTTTAAACGACTCAAACGCCGCACCGAAATCATGAAGGGGCAACTGGACATGGCGCCGCTCATCGACGTGGTGTTTCAGTTATTAATTTTTTTTATGCTGACATCCAACTTTGTGGTGCAATCCGGCATCAAAGTGCATTTGCCCAAGGCGATCTCCAGTGAGGTCGTTCGCAGCGAGAATTTGGTTGTTACCCTAACGGGGCAGGATTTGTTATTTTTAAACGACCAACCGATCACCATCAATGTTTTGACGGAAAAAATCCGCCAAGCGGCACAGGAAAACAAAACCTTGATGCTAAAAGCCGATACGAATGCCTCGTTGGGGCGTGTCGTGGAAATTTGGGATTTGTGTCGCCAGTTGGGAATACCGCAAATTAATATTGCCACCAATCAAAAAGTCGGGGAGTCTTCTGCGTGAGCCAGGCCAACGAGTATCGGAGTTGGTCTTTTGCCGATCGTTCTTTTCTCTTTGCGCTTTTGGTCTCGATGCTGTGGCACCTGTTCTGGTTTTTTTCGGTGACGATCGTGGTGATGCCCCCCAAAAAGATTCCCGGGATCCAACCTAAAATTGTATCTTTAGGTCCCGTATTGGATGACGCGATTTTTAAGACGCTGGTGGAAAGCCGGCATGAAATTTCAAAGGCGTTTTACAGGCAGCCGGCTGATTTTTCTTCCGCCACGGAGGTTCCGATGCAAACGATTGAGCGTTACTCCTCGGGGGATGTGGTCAGCGTCCCTCTTGGAAAAAAATTTATGAATACCTTGAAAGATCTGGTCGGTGGCGGCAAGGTTTCTCCCGATGCCGGGTTGCCCCAATGGGATTTAGCCGGCGCGGAGGATTATTTTGAGTTTTTGGGAGTGTCCGATGTGCCGCCAATCTTGAGTCGCCCCCCAGTTCCAGGCGGTGCGTTTTCCGCCGGCCAGTCCGCGGAAATTGAATTTTCAATCGATGCGCGCGGGAAGGTTTTGTCTCCTAAAGTGGTTTTTTCCAGTGGCGAGCCATCGGCTGACTTGGCTTGGGAAAACCACCTGCGGCAATGGATTTTTGCTGCAGAGGGTGGGTTCAACTCTTCCAAAAATGCGCGTTACCGCGTGAAATTTCGAGCGCCGACCGCAAGAGGGAGTTAGCCATGTTTCGTTTGGACATCTCCACGGCTGTTTTTCTTTATGTGATGTCACCGCTGTTGGTACTTTTTTTTCTATGGATTTTTTTCGAGAAAAAAGCGGTTCTACCCAAATTTGTGCGTCAGGAAGCCGATGTGTGGGAGTGTTCGATCTGCTCCTACACGTACGTGGACTCTAAACACCAAGAGATTTCCCAGTGCCCTCAATGTAAAAGTTACAACAAAAAAACTTTGGAAGACCGATTGGTATAAGAGTTGATTTATTTCATGGGGCTCTTTATGATGTTGCTATCCTGAACGGAGGTTTTATTTATGATTACTGAAATAGGCATTGTGGCCGGTGATATTTGGCATTATCTGGATCAACACAAAACCAGCACGCTCAAAGAACTGGAAAAAGGCGTGGAAAAAGACCGCAACGTGATTTTAATGAGCCTGGGTTGGCTGGCACGCGAAGGTCATGTCATTCTCGAAAACGAGGGACAAGACGACTATCGGGTCACGCTGCGTTTCTGAGCCGGTCGCCATGTTCCTCGTGATGACCACGATGCCGGACTCCAAGTCCGCGCAAAAAATGGCTGGTGAGCTTGTCAGCAAAAAATTGGCAGCGTGTGTTTCAGTGTTGACGGGAGTTGTGTCCGTTTACCGCTGGAAGGGGAAGCTCGAGAGTTCGCGCGAAGTGCTCCTGCTGATCAAAACCTCCAAGGTGCGCTGGAAAGCGGCGCAGAAATTTGTGCTAAGTCGGCATCCTTACGAGCTTCCCGAACTTGTCGCGTTGCCGGTGACTCATGGATCAAAAAAATATTTATCTTGGATTCGGGATTTAGGCTTGCCCCAGACGAAGCATCTGGGATGAATGGAGTTTCGGGCCGGCCTGTCCCCGACAGAGCATCGGGGACGAGCGGACCTTCTGCAAGGGTTATGAAATTAATAGGTTCTGTAGTTCAATAGGCATTTTGAAAATATGGGCCTGTAGCTCAGTTGGTAGAGCGCCTCGTTCGCAATGAGGAGGTCAGCGGTTCGACCCCGCTCAGGTCCACCATTTCATGGGAGTTTTAAGTTGAAAATATCAAAACTGAGCGACATCTTTCAAGGCGACAAAATTAAAGGTCATTGGGAGCTTGCGCCCACTCAGGGGTTGCAATACAAAGCCGAAGGCAAGGACGAGGAAATAAAGTTTAAGGGCTCTCTGGTAGCTGCGGAACCCGATGCCTTGGTCGTTTCTTACACAGAGCGCCAGTCCAATCAAAAGACCGTCACAAGAATATTCAAGCTCGCCGGCACCTGGAGCGTCGACTCAAAGAACAGGATCGCCTTTGAAGTCGAGAAAGAAACCGGAAAGAACGATGTTCTCACCTTTAAAGGCATCTGGAAAGTCGACGACACACACCAGATCGTCTACTCTTGTCAAGAGGCAAATCTCAAAACCAAATCAAAAGAAGTTCAAGAGATTTTATTCAAAGGATATTGGGACATCTCCGAGAAAAACCGTCTGGCCTATTATGTCGGCGGCGACACGAATAATATGTTTAGATTAAAAGGCGCATTCCAAACCAAAAGTATTCTTGCCAAAAAAGGCGAGATTAAATACCAAGTCGGCGTTGAGGTTTCAGGCAAGCGGAAAATTCAAACGATAACGCTATTTGGTAAATGGATTGTTTCAAGGGATCTTAATCTTTCTTTCGAGATAGAATATGAAGACGGCAAAAAGAAAGCTATTGTTTTTGGCGGCGAATACGCGTTAGGACAAGATAGCACGATACAAATCGATCTTAGGGCCAAGGACGGTAAGCCATTGGGAATAACGATTATTCTGACCAAAGATATTTTCGGCAAAGACGGGCAGGCATTTATCCGGCTTCAAAAAACCGTGGAAGAATCGCGGGTGGAGGCGGGAATGAAGTTTAAATGGTGATGAAAAAACCTCTAATGTACGCCAATGCTCTGGTCAGAAACATTGCAACGTTTCCATATTTCTCCCGGTTCTGAAAAAGAAGGTGTTGTGACGCTCAATAAAGAAGAGAGTCATCATGCGATATCCGTGCTGCGATTGAAGGCGGGGGAAGTCGTCGAACTTTTGGACGGGCAAGGAGGGGTTTTCCGGGGCATCGTGGCGGGCTCGGCTCACGGCCGCTTGAATATTTCGGTGTCCGGCGCTTCCAGGCGATGTTCCCCAAGCCGCATCGCGATTACGCTGGCCGCCTGCGTTATTAAACCCGAGTCTATGGAGCTTTTAATTCAAAAGGCGTGCGAGCTTGGAGCGCGCTGCATCGTTCCTTTGATCTCAGAACGCACCGTTGTTCGGCTTTCACGTGAACGCTGGGAATCGAAAACTGAGCGTTGGAAAAAAATTGCGCATGAAAGCTGCAAGCAATGCGGGCAACCTTTGGTCCCCACTCTACAGCCGGTAATGGAATTTAAAGAATTTATAGAGTCAACCAACCGCTACGATCTGTCTTTGATTCCCACGCTCGCCGTGCCTGCGCAAGGACTTTACCAGACTTTAAATGCGAATAAACACGCTAAGTCTATACTAATCTTGATTGGCCCGGAAGGCGATTTCAGCAAAAATGAAGCAGCCAATGCCATGCATCGCGGAGCCAAACCCGTAGATTTGGGACCGCTGGTGCTAAGAAGTGAGACGGCTGCTCTTTACGCGCTGTCCGTAGTCGAGTTTTTTTATCAAGAAGTGGCGTTGCGATGTCGATAAAGGCATTATCTAAAATTTTATACCTACTAACATTGACAAGCCATAACGACGATGGTATACTCCCTAAGTATTTAAATCTTCGTTACTTTCGCTGGCATCAAAATTTTTTGTTGGCTGGGCTGGGGGTTTTTTGAAAGAGCTTATTTCAAGGCTCAACTGGGTCGATTATCTGGCGTTGATCGCCGTGTTGAGGGGTTTGTACGTCGGGTGCAAGTCAGGGGTTTTTCACGAACTTTTACGAGTGGCAGCTTACCTGGTGACAATTGCTGCCACGTTTTATTTGTTCGAGCCGCTGGCGCAGTACTTAACGCTGCATACATTTTTGAATATTGTCAGTGCTCGCGTGATCAGTTTTGCCGGCGCATTGCTGCTTGTTTATCTCTTGACCAAAGTGTTTCGTGCAATTTTAGTGAAACTTTTAAAGGTGGGCGAAGGTGGTTTTTTTAATCGCGTCATTGGAGCAGCCATTGGAGGCATGCGCCTTTTGCTGCTTTTGAGTTTCTTTTTTATGGGTGTGGATCATTCGCCGTTATCGCAGCTCAAGGCGGACATTCACACACGTTCTTTGACAGGCTCT
This sequence comes from uncultured Planctomycetia bacterium, assembly GCA_964628355.1. Taxonomy (GTDB): domain Bacteria; phylum Omnitrophota; class Gorgyraeia; order 2-02-FULL-51-18; family 2-02-FULL-51-18; genus CAZVNB01. The sequence goes on from CAZVNB010000012.1 coordinate 21,830, forward strand.
AAAATCGTTGAGGTGGCTCCTACGCTGGTGGAGTTTATGGCACACCTTTCGCCGAATCTCGCAGTGCCCAAGCTGGACGCATGATCCCGGAAATCACGCTGAACCAAATTCAAGACCGTGTGGACATTGTCGAGATTGTTTCAGCCGTAGTGGTCTTGCGTCGGTCCGGAAAAAATTTTAAAGCCAACTGTCCCTTTCATCAGGAGAAAACACCCTCCTTTATGGTGAATCCGGACAAGCAGATTTTTCATTGTTTCGGTTGCGGCGCCGGCGGCAATGTATTTAGTTTTTTGATGAAAGTTGAAAAAAAAGATTTTCTTGAAGTCGTCGAAATACTCGCCGATCGTGTGGGCATTGAAATTCCAAAAGATAAAGTGGCTAATCCGGCGATAGCGCAGCGAACGGCCGGGATCGTGAATGCCCATCGATTGGCGCTGGAGTTTTATCATCAATTTTTGTTGCACCGGCCCGAAGCATCAAACGCGCGGGACTATCTAAAAAAACGAGCGCTTAGCGAAAAAACAATTTCGGAATTCCAGCTTGGTTTTGCCCCAGAATCCTGGGATTTATTGACCCAGAGCCTTAAAAAAGAGCTGCCGGAATCAGTTTTGGAAAAATCGGGATTGGTGCTTGCTCGAAAAGAAGGTGGTTTTTACGACCGTTTTCGAAAACGGATTATTTTTCCGATTTTGGATGCCAAAGGCGTTTGTATTGCCTTCGGTGGGCGCGTGATCGATGATTCGCTGCCGAAATATTTGAATTCTCCTGAGACGGAGCTGTACACCAAAGGCCGTCATTTGTACGGGCTTTACCAAGCGCGAACAGCCATTCGCGAGTTGGACGCGGCAATTGTGGTGGAAGGCTACATGGATGTGATCGGTTGCGTGCAGGCCGGTGTGCATAACGTCGCGGCATCACTGGGCACAGCACTGACGCCGGAGCAGGTGCGGCTGGTGAAACGCCACACGAAAAATGTTTTTATTTTATACGATGCGGACAAAGCCGGTGAGATGGCCACTCAACGGGGCCTTGAGCTTTTCTTGGAAGAAGATATGGAAGTCAAGATTGTGCGACTTCCCCAGGGGCATGATCCTGATTCGTTCATTCGGGACGTCGGCGTGGAGGCATTCCGTAAAGCTCTGGATGGCGCCCAAACGCTTTTTGAATACAGAATGGCTCTTTTAAAGCAGAAATATGGTTTGGGCACGCTCGAGGCAAAGGTCAAAATTGCCAATGAGATGGTGCGATTCTTGGCCAAAGTTCGTAACGAAATTTTGTTATCGGCTTGGATGCGCGAACTGGCGCATGAGTTGAAACTTTCTGAGGAAGCGCTCACGGCGGAACTGAGGAAATCCAAGGAGGGCATGGGGAAAAATACCCGCTTGGAGCCGACCCCTGCTCGATCGGCCAAACAGGATATCCGGCAAGTCGAAAGCATTCTTTTGGGGCTTTTTCTTGAAAGACCGAATTTTTTGCATTCGGCAAAAATGTCGCTTTCGCTGGAGGATTTTGAAAATCCTTCGATGAAAACGGTGGTGGCGTATCTTTTCAAATTGACAGAACATTCGGAGTTGCCTTCGGTGGCGCATCTGATTAATTTTTACAAGGACGATCCATCGATTGCTCAGGCATTGACTCAGGCCACGACGGAGACGGAACGAGTTCCGGACAAGGAAAAAGCGTTTGACGATTGTGTTTTGTGGATGAAGCGCTCACGGATTCATCAAAGTCGGGAGCGGCTGCAGTTTCAGATCCAAGAAGCGCAGAGAAGCGGAGATCAAAACAGAATTCAACAGTTATTGCGTGATTTTGGCGAACTCAACAAGGGGATGAGAAAAGATCAATGAAAAAAAAGAAAATTAAACACAAACAATCCAAAATGGCGCGTAAAGCCGTCAAGAAAACTGAGCGCGGAGCTCGCGCGGTTGAATCTGTGAAAGAGCCGCAACTGTCTTCTCCGGCCGCCGGCGAGGAAGTGGCTTCCGATGTAGCCAAAATGAAGCAAAAGGCCAAAGGCATCGAGCAGCTTATCGCATTGGGCAAGGAAAAAGGTTTTCTGACGTACGACGACATCAACAAGGCATTGCCCGGCCACGTGACGTCTTCCGAAGAAATCGAGGAAGTACTCGTGACACTGACTGCGCAACAAATCGATGTTGTAGATTCAGATGAGTCGGCGACCAAAGACGGCGATGCGGACTCCGAGGACAAAGACAGCGACTCGGACGAACCTGCCGAGGTCGAGGTTGAGACCAAAAAAGAAGAGCCTGAGCCGGGTGTTTCGCCGGCGCGCCTTGAACAAATGGATGACCCGGTGCGCATGTATCTGCGCCAGATGGGGCAGATTTCTCTTTTGACGCGCGAAGAAGAGCTCGAGCTTGCCAAACGCATCGAAGCGGATGAACTGGAATTTCGTAAATTAGTGTTCGAAAGTCTTTTTTCCAAGCATTACATCATGGATTTCACGGAAAAACTTTTGAAGCATGAGGTGACCGTTGAGGAATACATCGACGAAGAGCTTAAATTTCGGGATAACACCCCAAAAACTTTGAAGCGCTTGACCATATTGCTCCGCCGTTTGCGACAAGCAAAAAAGGCGAGTTTGGTGATGGAAATTCTGCTGCAGTTCCGTGTCAGCCCGAGTGTGGTCGAAGATATTTTTCACGAGATCCGACAAGCTGTCGTGCGTATCGATCGTATCGATCGTGACATCGAGAAGTTTCGTCGTAAGCGCGACCGCGCCATGATCGGAAAAATTCTAAAAGAACGTCGGCATGTGTTGCGCAAATTCGGCGAAAAAAATTATGAGCTGCTGAAGGAGCGTTATCAGAACATTCGCAAAAAAGAAAATAAATATCAAAGAGCAAAAAAAGAACTCGTCGAGGCTAACCTGCGCTTGGTTGTCAGTATCGCCAAAAAATACACAAATCGTGGTTTGTCTTTCTTGGATCTGATTCAGGAAGGCAACATCGGTTTGATGAAGGCTGTGGACAAATTCGAATACCGCCGCGGGTACAAATTCAGCACCTACGCCACGTGGTGGATTCGGCAGGCGGTGACACGCTCTATTGCCGATCAGTCTCGCACGATTCGCATTCCGGTGCATATGACCGAGACGATCAACAAATTGACCCGTGTTTCCCGCACATTGGTTCAAGAAACCGGCAAAGAGCCTACGCCGGAGGAAATCGGGCAACGCATGAGGATGGGTGTGGAAAAAGTACGCGAGATTTTAAAAATCGCCCAGGAACCCATTTCACTGCAAACTCCGATCGGCGATGAAGGGGACACTCATTTCGGAGATTTCATAGAAGACAAGCGCGCCGTCTCGCCTTCCAGCGCGACGACGTATGCCATGCTAAAAGAACAGATGGATGACGTATTGACGACGCTTACCGAGCGCGAGAGTAAGGTGCTCAAACTTCGTTTCGGCATTACCGATGGTTATCCTCGCACTTTGGAGGAGGTGGGCTCGATTTTTAACGTCACTCGTGAACGTGTTCGTCAAATCGAAGCAAAGGCGCTTCGCAAACTTCGTCACCCCACCCGCTCTCGTAAACTCAAGACCTTTCTGGAATTAGGAGCAGGGGAAGAAGCAGAGTTTTAGTTCTTCTGACTCTACATCCTTCTCCGCTTAAGCTTTACGCTCAAGCGAACACTGTGTTACAATCCTTTTTCACTCTATCGGCGTTTAGGCCGCAAGCCAACTGCTTGCGGCACTTCGCACCGATCTTGAAGGATCGTGTTTCGGCCGCAAACCCGTTGTTTGCGGCACTTCGCACCGATCTTGAAGGATCGGTGCTTCGGGCCCGTAGCTCAGTCGGTTAGAGCAGCTGACTCATAATCAGCGGGTCCCTGGTTCGAGTCCAGGCGGGCCCAGTTTTTTTTACGGGCCCCAGGTTTTGTAGGGCAATTAGCTCAGTTGGTTAGAGCGTTCGCTTCACATGCGAAAGGTCACAGGTTCGAGTCCTGTATTGCCCACGTAACTGTTTTTAACAAAGGAATTCGATGACCACGGCCATCAACGAACAGATCAAAATTCTTATCGAGCTTCAAAAAATTGATGCCCAGATCTATCGCTTGAAAAAAGAGCTGGCGGCGCATCCGGAGCAGCAAAAACAGATGGATCAGGCGTTCGAAAAGAAAAAAATGAATGCCAAGGCCTCCGAGGATGAGCTCAAAGCGCTACAAGTCAAGCAAAAGCAGAAGGAAGGAGATTTGGCTGCCCGCGAGGATAAAATTTCCAAACTTCAGGCACAGCTTTATCAGCTAAAAAGCAACAAAGAATATTCGACGATGGAACTCGAGATCAAGGGACATAAAGCCGACAAGTCTGTTCTCGAAGAGGATATATTGCGTTTGCTCGACGCGGTGGACCAAGCAAAAACTGCTTTGGCCAAAGAAAAAGAAATCTTGTCCGCGGAGGAAAAACATTATCACGAAGCCGGCCAGGGGCTAAAAAAGCAGGCAGCGGAAATTGAAAAAAGTAAGCGCGAACTTGTGGACCAGCGAAAAGTTTTTTTGCCAAACGTCGATGCGCCACTTTTGTCGCAATATGAAAGAATTTTGAAAGGTTTAGAAGGGCTTGCGCTTGTGCCTGTGGTTGGTAATAGCTGTGGCGGTTGCCACATGGAGTTGCCACCGCAGGTGGTGAACGAAACGCAACTTCACGACAAATGGATTGTGTGCGAGTCCTGCGCAAGAATTCTTTACTGGCCGTGCTGAGCCACCCATCAGTTCGATATAAAATTACGGCGCACGTGGATGGCGCAGCGCGCGGTAACCCGGGTCCTGCGGCTGCCGGTGTTGTTTTCCAAAAAGATAAAAAAATAATCAAAACTCTTTCGGTGCCTATAGGAAACAACACCAATAACGTTGCCGAGTACTGCGCGCTCATTTTAGCGTTGCAGGAAGCGCTGATGATGGGCGTGCGCGAACTGTATGTTTTTACGGACAGTGAGCTTGTGGCTAAACAGTTTAACGGAGAATACAAGGTCAAGGAGCCTTCGCTCAAGGCGTTGTATTGCCTGGCGGCTCATTTGCGCGGCGGTTTTGAGAAGCTCGAGCTGGCTCATGTCGGGCGCCAAGACAATCGCTTGGCCGATGACGCGGCCAACAAAGCCCTTGATCGACTTGATTTTTTTGTTTAGTTTTTTTGCAAGCCGGATGGTCGCTTGTCGTCGTTCTGACGATGAGAGGAAAGTCCGGGCTCCAAGAGCAGCGTGATGGGTAACACCCATCCTCACCGGCGAAAGCCGTTTGAGAGGATCAGAGCTACAGAGACGAGACTCGGCTTATCTTATTGGATAAAACTGATCAGATAGGCTGGGGGTGAAACGAGCAATCTCCACGCGGAGCAAGGTTAAATAGGGAAAGAGCTCAAAATGCCATGAAGGTCGGAGAAATTTCCAGCATGCGTTTTGATTCACGAGCGCGCTCGCTCGTCATCATTTCCGGGTAAACTGCTAGAGTCTGCCAGTAATGGCAGTCCCAGAGGGATGATCATCATCCACCATTTGTTATGGCGGAGACAGAACCCGGCTTACAGGCTTGCAAAACCCAGTTCTTTTGACCGATGAGAATCGGCCAAGGAACTGGGGTCATTTTGGGGAAAACGATGAGAAAAATTATTTTTTTCTTGCTTGGCATTTTGTGCATGAATGCTTGCGCGTTAGGTGCGGAAGATTCCTTATATCGCATGCACAAAAGTTTGAAAGACGAGCACTTCGTTGTCGAGACGGACCAAGAGAGCAGATCGGAAAGTCTAAACCGGATTTCTGGGCATTACGACATTGGATTTTCTCTACCCGAACAATCCTACGAATCCTCCGACCACTACCGTCCAGGCGCTTTCGGGCGCCAGGAATCTCAGGATAAAGCCAGCCAAAGCTATTGAGTTGTGTGTTAATTTTTGTTAGCATACAACATATAGCGTAATCTAAATTCGCCAAAAATTAACAAGGGTTTCTAAGGGAAGTTTTGCATGTGAGAAGCTCGGCGCGCTTTTGTTTTCTTTTAAGGGGAGGGTGGGTTATGATTCCCTCCCTTTTTCTTTGCTCGCCACTTTACGCTGATACGGTGCAGTTGAAAGATGGTCACGAACTCAAGGGTCTAGTCGTTGAAAAACACGAAGACCGCATTGTTCTAAATACCGAAAAAGGCGAAACGCCGATTCTGAAAAATACAATCCAAAATATTTTGTACGACGACTCAGAACAAAATTTTCTGCAGTTGGGCGAAGCGCATGAAGCAGTCGAGCGTTGGAGCGAAGCGCTGGTCTATTACGAAAAAGCGCTGGAAGCCAATCCCAATTTTGATGAGGCGAAAAAAGCCATGGCGCGTGTGAGAAATCGTTTTTGGTCGAAGGCGGCAGCCGGTCCGAAAAGCGAAATAGAAAAAAGACAAGCGCTTTATGATTCCTGGGGCATGGGCAGATCCGTGGAGAGTTTTTCAAAAAGTCAGACACGCTCTCAAACAGTTTCGCTTCGTGAAGGGTTTGGCCTTGAGCTTGAAAGTAAGGGGGATTGGGTGCAACTGTCGCAGGTGTTTCCAAAAAAAGATGCTTTTGCGGCGGGACTCAAAAAAAATGACCGACTGGTGGCCATTGACGGAAAGTCGATCCGCTATTTGAGCCCGTCGTTGGTGCAGGAAAAACTTCTTACGCCTCGCTATTCGAGTTTCATACTCGACTTTGAACGGGATTGCGCTCTAATGAAAACGGGTTTTGAGAAAGAACTAGCCGAGTTCGGATTGGATTTAAAACAGGAATATCAAGGGGCGGTCGTGTATTCGGTGAAAAAAATAAGCCCTGCTTTTAATGCGGGTCTGAAGGAGAAAGATCTTTTGGTGGCCGTTAACGGGAATCCCATCCGTTATTTGCCGTTGAAAAAATTATTGGGAATAATCGAGAGCGCCAAAAATGACACGGTGATTTTATCGGTGCGGCGTTCGGTGATGCTGACGCGGAGGTAAACGATGGGCTTTTTTTCTCGACGCAGGCAATATTTTGTAGAGCGCGGTTTGCAGTTGCGTTTTGCCCGGCTGATGCTGGTGTTCATGCTCATTTCCTGTGTGCTTACGGCTTGTGTCGTTTTTTATTCCACGGCGATAGTGTTGGGCGAAAAGATTGTGGGGATTTATCCGCAGGGAAGGCTTGTGGAGATTCTTCGCTCGATGTATTTGGCGTTCGGCTTGGGGTTGCTTTTAATCACCCCGATTATTTTTTATGGCGCCGTCTTTTTTTCGCATCGCTTGGCCGGACCTTTGCCGAAAATTTATCGGGTGCTGCGCAATATCGGCGAGGGGCAGTTCGATGAAAAATTGGTACTCAGAAAACATGATGAATTAAGAGAGCTGGCTGATGTCATCAACGAAATGGCAGCCAAGCTTAAGCAGCGTTCGACCAAACCATGAAGACTCCATTAAAGATTGTTGACACCGTGCGGAGGTGGGTGTACAATTACCCCATAGATTCCCAAAAAGTGGGGGATAGTGGAGGAATGGAATGTTCTACGGGGAATACGAACATAGCATCGATCGAAAGGGTCGGCTCATCATCCCCTCCAAGTTTAGAGAGGTATTCAAAGAAAACTATGTGGAACGATTTTTCGTCACTCGGGGTTTGGATACGTGTTTGTTCGTATTCACGGAAGATGAATGGAAGAAGCAGGAAAGTCGATTCCGGTCTCTTTCGTTCACAAACCGTGAAGCGCGTGAGTTCAACCGCATTTATTTTTCGGGCGCTGGCGAGGTTACTTGCGACCGTCAGGGGCGCATTTTAGTGCCGCAGTATCTGAAAGATTTTGCGAAGATCAAAAATGACGTCGTGATTGTCGGCGTCTCCAACCGCATTGAAATTTGGAGTCGTGAAAATTGGCAGGAATTTTATAAGAACACAAAAGATTCGTTTGAAAAAATCGCGGAAAATATTTTCGGATCAAACGATAATGCAGCGAGCGCGTAAAAGCGGGGAGAGGCATGCGGAAAAATTATATCGGGCATTCTGAAAACGGCGGATGGATGACAGGACACGCGAAGTACGCGCACAATGTTGAAAATCATAAACGCCGACAGGCATTGCCGCTTCCATGGTTGGCGGGCGAAGCCAAGTTTTTTGCGCGGCTTTTGGGTTCACGCAAAACAGAAGAATTTATTTTTATTACTAAGGCGGTTGCAAAAAATCGCGGGTGACGGACGTTTTTGTTGATGGGAACCGGTCACCAAAGCGTTCTTTTGGAAGAGGTTTGCGATTGGCTCGAGCCTTTGGGTGGAAAGGTGTTGCTTGATGGCACGGTAGGGTTGGGGGGGCATAGTGGTCGCTGGCTTGAGCAATCAGCGCCGGATGGGCAGGTGATTGGTTTTGACCGGGATCCAGAAGCGCTTGCGCAGGCGCGCAAGATCTTGGAAATGTATGGTAACCGGGTGTTGTTTTTTCACGGCAATTTCCGGGATTGTTGGAAAACACTGGAAAGTACCGGCAGGTCGCCGGTGGATGCCGCAATGCTCGATTTGGGTGTCAGTTCTTTGCAGCTGGATAGTCCGGAAAGAGGGTTTAGTTTTCAAGCCCAGGGCCCGCTCGACATGCGAATGGACCCAACACAAGCTTTGACGGCTGAAACGATAGTCAACGAAGAAAACGAAAAGTCACTTCAGGAGATCTTATGGAATTTCGGGGAAGAGCGTTATGCACGGAGGATTGTCCAACGGATTCTCGAGGCACGCTCACGCCGGCGCATCCGCGGCACCGTCGAGTTGGAGAACATTGTTTTTCATGGCGTTCCAAAAACGCATCGTTATGGGCGTATTCATCCGGCCACGCGAACGTTTCAAGCGCTTCGGATCGCGGTGAATGGCGAGCTCGACGCATTGGATGATTTTTTGCTTCACGCGACAGGACATTTGAAAGAAGGTGGCCGTCTTGCCGTGATTTCATTTCATTCGCTGGAAGATCGGCGGGTTAAGCGGGCATTTCGGGCGATGGAAAAACAAGGGCGTGGAAAAGTGCTGACAAAAAAACCGGTATTGCCAAGCCAAGCGGAAATACTGCGAAACCCGCGTTCGCGCAGCGCAAAAATGCGTGTGTGGGAATCGGCGGAAGGCAAACAATCATGAGACGTTTTCTGGCGGCGGTAGCGTTGGTCACGGGGGCGTCCCTTTTCTACGTGTCTCAAGAAGTCGAGGCTGTCAAGGTCGGCTATACTATCCGGAAACAGGAGCAAACCAAGGTTCAGTATCTTGACCGTGCCCGGGCATTAAAGTACAATATCGCGCGGTTGAAGGCTCCGAATAATTTAGAGCGACGTTTGACGGCTCAGCGTATCGTGCTTCAGTCGCCGAAGTCCTGGCAGACGCTGGTAATCGCTCCCAAATCTGGCGCAGGGCCCGGTATCGCCGAATCGATTTTGACGCACTCGCCTCTGTTTAGCAGACTGTTGCTAGGAACTGCCCGAGCGGAAGCCAGAGAATCCTAACGTTTTACTTAAAAAATTGATGAGGCTGCGTTTTGACGGAGGCCAAGCTTTCTAAGCCGCGCTTGTTCGTCGTTTTTGTTTTTTTTCTCGCCGTGTTGTTTTGTCTCCTGGTTCGTTTGGGTTTCATCCAAATCTTCAAAGCCTCCAGTTATTTTTTATTAGCCCAAAATCAGTCCCGCACAGTGATTGAAATGCGTCCCGCGCGCGGAAAAATTTTTGATGTCAAAGGCCGAGAGCTTGCGCTTGACGTGCGGTTGGATTCCCTGTATTCCGTGTCGCGTGACGTAAAGAAAAAAGATCTTGTCGCTGGCGCGCTTGCGCGTATTTTGGGCACGGACCGCGGCGAAATTTTGAACCGGCTGAGCCGAGAAAAATTATTCGTGTGGATTGCCCGCAAAATTTCCCCCAACAAGGTTGATGCCATAAAAAAATTGAAAGTGGAAGGCCTCGGCTTTGTGAAAGAATCCCAGCGTGTTTATCCGAAAGGTGAAACGGCCTGTCATCTGGTCGGGTTTACGGATATCGACAACAATGGCCTTGAAGGCATCGAGCTTAATTATAATAGTTTTTTAAAAGGCGTGCCCGGTTGGCGCATGGCACAAAAGGACGCAAAGCAGCGGGAACTTATTTCCAAACAGATGGAATTGGTGCCACCGGTGGATGGTTACAATATTCATTTGACCCTCGATGAGGTGATTCAGTCGGTAGCGGAAAAAGCGCTTGCCGAGGGGTGCAAGAAACACAATGCGATCGGCGGATCCGTGATCGTGATGGATCCCAAGAGCGGCGACATTCTCGCTATGGCGACGTATCCGTTGTATGATTTGAATAATGCAAAAAAATCGAGTGTGGATGCGCGCCGAAACCGCACGATCACGGATCTTTTTGAACCGGGGTCGGTGTTTAAAGCAATTACGTTATCAGGAATTTTGGAGGACAAAACATTCGGTCTCGACGAAAAATTTGATTGCGAAAATGGTTCTTGGGCGGTGGCGGGTAAAGTATTGCATGACCACCATGGTTACGGGATTTTATCTTTTCGCGAAGTCATTGAAAAGTCCAGCAACATCGGGACCGTGAAAGGCGCCATGCGACTGGGCGCGGACAAGCTGTATAAGTATATCAAAGGTTTTGGGTTCGGCGCCAAAACGGGCATTGGACTTGCCGGAGAAGTCAGCGGTATCACGCCTTCCCCTAAAAACTGGTCGCGCAGTTCCATCATCAATATTCCTATCGGCCAGGGGGTCGCCGTGACGCCGATTCAACTGGCCTCGGCTTTTGCAGCGATCGCCAACAATGGCCTTTTAATGAAACCGCGGCTCATTACGCATATTGACGATGGGGACGGGAAAATCATTCAAAGTTACGATCCGGAGTCCACCCGAGAAATCATTTCCAAACAAACCGCACTTCAGGTGCGATCGGTGCTCGAAGGGGTGGTGAGCCAAGGTACCGGTAAAAAAGCGCAGGTGCCCGGATTTCGAGCTGCCGGCAAAACGGGAACGGCGCAAAAATTAATGCCGGACGGCAGCTATTCGCATGATAAATTTTTTGCTTCGTTTGTGGGTTTTGTTCCCTATGATGAGCCGAAAATCGTGATCGCCGTATTGATCGATGAGCCGCACCCGGTTTACTATGGCGGCGATGTGGCAGCTCCGATTTTCTCACGTGTTGCCGGAGAAATTCTCGCTTATTGGCAGATTTCGCAAAATAGTGTGCCGCAGGAAGTGGCGCGTAACCGCGCGCCACTCGCAAAAACACCGGCGATAAAAAATTCTCTCAAAAAAATGGCGCAGCATCCCGTGGATGCCGTCTCAGTCAGCGTGGTGGGTCAATGACCCCCTCCGGTTGCCAAAAGGAGGTAGCGCGGTGATTTCTTTGAAAGAGCTTGTTGTGGGAGCTTACCCGGATTATCCACAGCCCCAGGCGATTCCGGACATTCTGGTTCGCGGCCTGGAGTGTGATTCAAGAAAAATCGAAAAAGATTTTGTGTTTGTTGCTATTCGCGGACAAAAGTTGGATGGCCGCGCTTTTATTGCCGAGGCCTTGCAGCGTGGCGCGGCGGCTGTGGTGTTGGATGAAGGAAAGTCGCCTGCGGGCCTCGTCCCGTTTGTGCGTGTGCCCGAATGCAGGTCGGCTGCCTCCAAACTTGCCGATGTTTTTTATGACCATCCTTCCAGGGCGCTATCCGTTATCGGCATTACCGGCACCAATGGCAAGACCACTTCGAGTTATCTTCTCGAACATTTATTGCAAAAAGAAAATAAAAAAGTCGGCGTGATCGGAACGGTGAATTATCGATTCAACGGAAACGAAATTCCCGCTGTCGAAACGACGCCGGGGCCGCTGCGTCTGCAGTCGATGCTGGACCGAATGCGAACGGCGCATTGCACCCACGTCGTGATGGAAGTTTCTTCGCACGCGCTGGATCAAAACCGGGTCCAGGGCATTGAATTTTCTGCGGCACTTTTCACGAATCTTACACAGGACCATCTGGACTACCACAAAACTTTTGAGCGCTATTTCGAATGCAAGGCAAAACTTTTTACAGCCTTGCCTAAAAACAGCGTGGCTGTTTTGAATGCGGATGACCCTTGGGCGATGAAACTGGCTTCACGCCTCAAAGGTCGCACGTGCGCCTATGGGATCGAAAACCAAGCGGATTTTCGTGCCGAGAATATCGTGAATCACTGGGACTGGACGGAGTTTGATTTAGTGGCGCTGTCTGCGCGAAATCATGTTCGGTTGCCACTGATGGGTCGGCACAACATTTACAATGCGTTGGGCGCTCTGGCGATGATGAAGAGTCTAGGCTTTTCTACCGAAGAGGTGTCCGAGCATTTAAAAGATTTTCCGGGTGTTCCGGGACGGCTCGAGCGTGTAAGCAGCGGACAGGGTTTTATCGTCCTGGTTGATTTTGCGCACACGCCGGACGGACTTGAAAACGTGCTCGGGGCGCTCAAAGCGTACAAAAAACGTAAACTCACTCTTGTGTTCGGCTGCGGCGGCGAACGCGACAAAACCAAGCGTCCCCAAATGGGGGAAATTTCCGCGCGCCACTGCGATTTTGTTTATGTGACTTCCGACAATCCGCGTTCGGAAAATCCTAAGGATATTGCCCGTGAGATCGAGTCGGGTTTTCCAGAGGATTTTAAAAAATATGCGATTGTGCTGGATCGGCAGAAGGCGATCCGGCGCGCGTTGATGGATGCGCGTCCCGGGGACGTGGTGCTTTTGGCAGGTAAGGGGCACGAGCGCGTGCAGTGGATCGGAAGTCAGGCTTTGCCGTTCAGTGACCGGCAAGAAGCGGAGAAAATATTGAATGGACATTAAAATCGAAGATATTTTAAGGCAAACCGGCGGAAAAATGCTGGGGGATTTAAAGACGGATCGCGGGGTGAACCGTATCTCGACCGATACGCGGCTGATCAAAAAAGACGATGTTTTTTTTGCATTCCCCGGCAATCGTTTCGATGGGCATGATTTTATTTTGGCGGCGCTGGAACAGGGTGCGGGCTATTTTGTCGTGAGCGACCCTAAAAAAATTTCTCTTGAGTTTCAAAAAAAAGCAAATTTCATCTGCGTGGGGGATACGATCAAGGCGTACGGAGATCTGGCGAGATTCTATCGTCAGAAATTCAAAATTCCGGCTGTGGCGGTGACGGGCAGCGTGGGTAAAACGACGGTCAAAGAACTGCTGGCGCACCTGCTATCGGTGAAATTCAAGGTGCTTAAAAATCGAGGCACGGAGAACAATTTGATCGGTGTGCCAAAAACCCTTTTTCAACTTGAGCCTTCCTATGAAGTGATCGTGCTTGAGATGGGCACCAGTTGTCCCGGTGAAATCGAACGGCTATCTTCGATTATCGCGCCACAAATCGGTGTGTTGACACAGATCAGCTCGGCTCATTTAGAAGGACTCAAAAATCTCGAAGGCGTGCGCCAGGAAAAACTCAAGATATTACAAGGCTTAGAGCGCGGCGGCACTTTGATTTTAAATGCCGCGGACGCGCTGCTCAAAAATACGCAGAGTGGCGTGCACAAAATCCGGCGCGTGGGTTTTGCCAAAGATGCCGCGGATTTGGTGGCAGAGCAGATTTGGTGTCATGAAAAAGGAACTTCGTTTTCCGTGAATGGCCAACGTTTCGAGACTGCCCTGATGGGACGGCACAACCTGATCAATTGTCTTTTGGCAATCGAATGCGCCACGGCTCTGGGCGTGGACAGCGCGCTTTTGCAAAAAAGTTTAAGTGTTTTCAAGCCCGTAGCCGGACGATTGTGCTTAAAAAATATGGACGGGATTTTATTTTTGGACGACAGTTATAATTCAAATCCTGCGTCGTTCCAGGCGGCGCTGGAAACATTGAAAAGTTTCAAAACTCACGGCAAAAAAGGCGTTCTTTGCGGCGATATGCTGGAGCTTGGAGCCGAGTCAGAGGTTTATCATCGCCAATTAGGTGTTTTCCTAGCGGGTCTTCATTTTGATTTCGTGATTGCGTGCGGCGCGCAGTCAAAGTTTCTGGTGGAAGAAGCCGTGAAAGCCGGTTATCATCATTCCAAGATTTATCATACCAAAAACAGTGTCGAAGCGGCCAAATGTTGCCAGAAGCTTGCGTTGCCGGGCGACCTAGTGCTTGTGAAGGGTTCGCGCGGCATGCAGATGGAGAAAGTGTTCGAGTGCTTTATCAGCTGCTCTACCCTTTAAGGGAGTATTTTTTCGGTTTTAATGTTTTTCGTTACATCACGTTCCGCGCCGCAATGGCGGGTATCACCGCGTTCATTGTGTGTCTGTGCATTGGGCCGGGGGTGATTCGCTTTCTTTCAAAACTGAATCTCAAGCAAACCATTGAGCGCGAAGGTTTCTCATCGCTTTACCAAGAGCACGCCGGTAAGGAAAAAGTGCCCACGATGGGCGGGCTCATGATTTTGGGCTCAATTATTATTTCGACTCTGCTCTGGGCCGATTTGAGAAACCGTTATGTGTGGCTATGCCTTTTGATCGTGCTGTGGCTGGGTGGCGTCGGATTCGTGGACGATTACCTGAAGCTGGCCAAGAAAAATTCCAAGGGGTTGGCCGCCGCCAACAAGTTCATCGGACAGGCAATAATCGGTCTGGGAATTGGCGTGTTCCTGTATTTTGACTCGCCGGTATGGCGTGACGTGGCGCTGCCTTTTTTTAAAAATTGGTTTCTGATGCTGGGGCCTTTTTACATTTTGTTTGTGGCGTTGGTGATCACGGGCACTTCCAACGCCGTGAACTTAACGGACGGACTCGATGGGTTGGCGATCGGTTGCACTTTGATGATTGCTCTGACGTATGCCATTTTCAGTTACGTCACCGGGCACGCGGCGTTCAGTCACTACCTGCAAATTCCCTTCATAGCGGGCGCGGGGGAACTGGCCGTATTTTGCGCCGTGTTGTTTGGTTCCGGTATTGGTTTTTTGTGGTTCAATGCGCATCCGGCAACCGTCTTCATGGGCGACGTCGGATCGTTGGGACTGGGCGGGGCGCTGGGGGCGGTGGCCATTTTTACCAAAAAAGAACTCTTACTTGTCGTTGTAGGCGGAATTTTTGTGCTGGAGGCCATTTCCGTGATTTTCCAGGTACTGAGCTACAAGCTAAGGCAAAAAAGAATTTTTCGTATGGCGCCGATCCATCATCATTTCCAGCTCGGCGGACTCAAGGAAACAAAAGTGGTGATTCGGTTTTGGATCGTATCGATTCTTCTCTCGCTGTTGGGTCTGGCCACGCTCAAACTTCAGTAAATTTGTAAAGGTCGGTCATGCGCGTTTCTTTGAAAAATAAAAAAATTACCGTAATCGGTCTGGGCAAAAGCGGTTTTGCCGCAGCCAAATTTTTGAATCAGCAAAAAGCGGTTGTGCGTGTCACGGAAAGTTCCGAAAAAAAAGAGGCTCTGGAAAACGCCAGTTACTTGCGCACCCTGGGAATCGAGGTGCAAACCGGCGGACACACCGAAGAGTTTATTTCCGGCAGCGACTGGGTCGTGACCAGCCCTGGTGTTTCTAAGCAAAGCATGCCGCTTGAGTGGGCGCGCCAGAAAAAAATTCCCGTGATCAGCGAAGTGGAGCTTGCCTCCTATTTCTGTCGCGGGCGCATTGTGGCCGTGACCGGCTCGAATGGAAAAACCACCACCTGCCATCTGCTCTATCGTGTTTTGACCGAAGCCGGGCGGGACTGCGTGCTATGTGGAAATGTCGGATATTCTTTTTTGGAAGCTATTCCGACGATCACGCGTAAAACGATCGTGGTACTGGAGCTCAGTTCGTTTCAGCTGGAAGATTCGCCCCACTTAAAGCCTTCGATTGCGGTGGTGCTGAACATCAGCGCCAATCATCTGGACCGGCACGGCACGCTTGAGAATTACGCGCTCGCCAAAGAAAAAATCTTTCGAAACCAAGATCGCAACGATTTTCTTATTTTGAATGCACACGATGAGCGCGTGAAAGCGATGGCCGACAGAGCGCATTCGCGCGTCATTTTCTATGGCCACGAAAAAATGTCCGAAGGCGTTTGCAAAGAAATTCTCGACGCGCGGGCATTTCATTTAAAAGGCCAGCATAATCTAGAAAATATTATGGCTTGTGTCGCGGTGGCGGGTCTCTTGCGCGTGGGGAGAAAAAGTATTAAAAAATCTCTCGAAGGCTTTAAAACGCTGGAGCACCGCATCGAGCCGATTGGAGAATTTGCCGGAGTGAAATTCATCAATGATTCCAAGTCCACGACGGTGGAAAGCACGCGAGCGGCCCTTTTGGCAAGCCAAGGCCCTGTGATTTTGATCGCCGGCGGAAGGGATAAGGGTGTTTTATTCGCTGAGATCGAAGGGCTAGTGACGGAACGTGTGAAGTACGTCGTGCTTTACGGAGAAGCGCGGGAAAAAATCGCCGCGTCGTGGAAAAATTTTAACCGTGTTTACAAAGAAGCTGATTTTAGACAGGCCGTGCGGGCAGCGTTTGAAAAAGCAAAATCCGGCGACTCGATCATTCTTTCTCCCATGTGTACGAGCTTTGACCAGTTTTCTTCTTTCGAACAGAGAGGGGAAGCGTTCAAGCGCGCATTCCAGGAACTGGTGCAGGAAAAAGGAACTTACCCCGCGTGAACGCGATGCGAAGTGCCCGCGCCCTCTTATTCGGATCCGCCACGATTCTAACCGCGATCGGCATCGTAATGATTTATAGCGCCAGCGCCATTTATGCGTATGATCAATATGGCGATAGCGCCTATTTTTTTAAACGCCATGCGTTGTATGTGCTGGTGGGCGGCGTGCTGGCTTTATCTGCATACACGGTCGACATGGACGAACTTCGAAAACATGCCAAGCGGATTCTCACGGTCACGCTTGTTTTGATGGTATTGGTGTTGATTCCCCATGTGGGGCATGCGACTGGCGGCGCGCGGCGTTGGTTCAAGGTCCTGGGATTTAGTTTTCAGCCCTCGGAATTTTTAAAATTAGCGCTGATATTGTATCTGGCGGATTTTTTAGACCGGAAAAAAGACAGTTTATTCGATTTGCGGCATACGGTGCTACCGGCGTTGCTTGTGTTGGGTCTTTGTTCGGGGTTGGTTTTTCTTCAACCAGACCTCGGGACAGCCGTGACGCTGGCGCTTGTGGCGCTACTTTTGTTTTTTGCCGCCGGTTTCAGCGTGATGCATCTTTTGACGATCATCGCGGCGGCATTGCCGGCACTTTGTTATGCGATGCTGGCCAAGCCTTATCGGCGCAAGCGTATTTTGGCTTTTTTTCATCCTTGGGATGATCCGCGCGGCGTTGGATTTCAGATTATACAGTCATTTTTGGCGCTGGGTTCCGGCGGTATTTTTGGCGTGGGACTGGGACGCTCGCAACAAAAGCTTTTTTATTTGCCTGAATCGCACACAGATTTTATTTTTTCTATCATCGGCGAGGAACTGGGTTTTCTCGGAACAGGTGCTGTCGTGATTTTGTTCATGGTGTTTATTTTTTCGGGGATGGCCGTGGTGTTTCGCAGCAAAAATTATTTTTCACAGCTGCTGGGGCTGGGACTGGTTGGCTTGATCGGTTTTGAGGCTGTGATCAATATCGGCGTCAGCGTCGGTGCTTTGCCAACCAAGGGGTTGTCGCTTCCTTTTATCAGTTATGGGGGCACAGCCCTCATGGCCAACATGATCGTGATGGGGTTGTTGATGAACCTCTCCCGCAAAATTCCTGAAAGTATTTAATGACTCAAAGCCTGGTCTTTGCTTGCGGTGGCACCGGGGGACATATATTTCCGGCCTTGAGCGTCGGCGAGGAGATACAAAAGCGCGATCCCCACAGGCGCATTCTTTATGTCTGTGGAAAAAAAGATATCGAAAGCGCGATATTCAAAATCGCACGAAATGAAAATGTTACCTGCATCCAGAGCGCGCCGTTTCTGAGCGCATTGTCTTTCGTAAGTCCTATATTTTTGTTACTATTGATAAGAGGATTTATTCAATCCATAGCGCTTCTTCGCCGAGAGCGCCCAGCACTGGTGCTTGGATTCGGGGGCTATGCGTCGTTTCCGGTTTTAATGGCTGCCAAAGTGCTGAATATTCCGACCATGGTGCATGAACAAAATGTGATTCCAGGAAAAGCAAACCGTTGGATGGCCGGGCAGGTGCGCGCTGTGGCGATCAGTTTTGCCGAAACCGAACGCTATTTGCCGCAGGTCCGGCAAAAACGTGTTACCGGCAACCCGATTCGCTCCCGCGTGGAGCGGGAATGTCGCCAAGAAGCGCTTAGCTTTTTCGGATTTTCTCAGGAAAAAAAGACATTGTTGGTTTTGGGGGGTAGCCAAGGGGCCGAATCGATCAACACGCTTTTCTTGCAATGCCTATCTTATCTTTCTGCGTCGACCCGGCAGGAGTTTCAAGTGCTGCATCTTTGCGGCCGGATGAATCCACAGGATTCGGAGCAGTCTTGCGCGCGGCAGGGGATTTTCGCGAAGGCGTATTCTTTTTTTGATGCAATGGATTTGGCATACAGCGCGGCGGATTTTTGCGTGGGAAGGGCCGGAGCAACTTTTTTGGCCGAGATCCGAGCCCGGCGCGTGCCGGTGTTGTTGGTTCCTTACCCGTTTGGTGACGGACATCAGCGCGCGAATGCCAAAGTGTTTCAAAGAGAATGCGGCGCGCGCGTGGCCGAACAAAAAGAATTGGATCCAAAAAAAATGGCGATGATTTTGGAAGAAATGATGGATGATTTTCGAAAAGGCGTTCCATCGGCTGGACTTGTCGCGCCGCCCAAAGCATCCACCGCACGCCAGGCTCTGGCAGATTATATCCAAGTGTGCATTCAATGAACGCCCAAAATCATCCGCAAAAAATAACGCATTTTATAGGCATCGGCGGCATCGGTATGAGCGGAATTGCGCGTATGTATTTGGCAATGGGCCGGGGCGTGCAGGGTAGCGACCTAAAAAAGAGCAATATTCTTTCGGAACTCGAAGCGATGGGCGCCAAGATTTTTATAGGCCATGATCCGTTGCATGTGAAAGAGGCGGACAATGTGGTTTATTCTTCCTCCATTGCGCCCGATCATCCGGAGCGAATGGAGGCTGTAAAAAAAGGCATTCCCGTTCTTCACCGTGCCCAGGCGCTTGCTGAGCTTTGCCAGGGAAAATTCACGATTGCCGTCGCCGGCACGCACGGAAAAACCACCACGACGGCGTTGATCGGCATGGTGTTAAAGGAAGCTCAGCGCGATCCCTCGATTGTTTTGGGAGGTCTTGTGTCTTGTTTTGGTGGCAACGCCTATTGGGGGCTCGGTGCCGAAATCGTCATTGAAGCCGATGAAAGCGATTCGTCTTTTCTGTGCTTTTCGCCGAATCTGGCGGTGATTACTAATATCGAGGAAGAGCATCTGGATCATTTCAAAACAATCGGGCAGATTGAAAAAGCCTACCGGGATTTTCTGGCGCGTCTGGCGCCGGACGGCCAGTGGTTTGGCTGTGCCCAAGACCCGCGCGTTTTACAATTGGCAAAAGATTCGAAGTCGGCGACGCTTTATGGATTTCAACAAGAACGAGCATCGCTCACGGCGACGGACATCCTGGAGTGTCCCCAGGGTCGCCGCGGGATTTCGTTCCAGGTTTGGCGCCACTCGGAAAATTTGGGAATGGTGGATATGAAAATCATCGGGCGTCACAATGTGCTCAATGCGTTGGCGGCGATTGCAGTGGGTTTAAAGCTCGGCATTTCTTTTTCGGTGATTGCCTGTGCGCTTGGCAAATATGAAGGCGCCCGGCGCCGATTCGACGTAACATACGAAGATAAAGATTATTTGGTGGTTGATGATTACGCGCATCATCCGACGGAAATACAAAAAACGTTAGAAGCGGCCAGAGCGCTGGGAAAAAACCGTATCATGGCCTTGTTTCAACCGCATCGCTACAGTCGTACCGATTTTTTGATGCATGAATTCGGACGAAGTTTTCAAAATGCCGACAAATTGATCGTCACGGATATTTATGCGGCTTCCGAACAGCCCCGTGCCGGAATTTCGGGAAAGCGGTTATGCGAGGAAGTGCATCGTGCCGGACATCCGGATGCTATTTTTGCGGATAGAGCAAGTCTTGCCGAGGTGGCGTGCATCAATCTCAAGCCGGGGGATCTTGTGATTGTCATGGGCGCGGGAGATATTTCTCAAGTGGCCGGTCAGTTGTCCGAGTACCTTCATCAAAATGGACTGCGCAATGGGGCAGATTTTCCCAGCGGCATTCGCGGTAAAATTTTGAAGAATGAGCCCATTGCCAAACACACCTCTCTAAAAATCGGGGGGCCAGCCGAGTATTGGGCGGAACCGGCGGATGAAGAGGATTTAAAAGAAATGCTCGCGTTTGCCCGCCAGAAACAGCTTAAAATTTCTATTTTTGGAGCGGGCAGCAATTTACTGCCACCGGATGAAGGGCTCAAAGGGATGGCGCTTCATTTGGGATCGACTTATTTTCGTGAATTACGAATGCAGGCAGACCGAGTTTTTTCGAGAGCCGGCGTGCCCAATACGCTTTTTATTCAGTTTGCCATGCAGCGGGGTTTCGGCGGTTGTGAATTTTTGCTTGGGATTCCCGGCAACATCGGAGGCACGATTGCGATGAACGCCGGTAGCCACGGCCAATGGATTGGGCCGTTCGTCGAAAGCGTGACCACCCTTGGATGGGATGGCCAGCGCCGTGTGCGCAAAAGTTCCGAAATTCCGTTTGCCTATCGTCGCTGCGGAATTCATGAGGAGGTGATCGTGGAGGCCATTTTTAACTTTCCCAAAATTTCCCACGAGCACTTCCAAAAAAAACTCGAGGAATACCGCCAGTACCGGGCACGCACCCAGGATCTGCGTTATCCCAGCGCCGGTTGTATGTTCAAAAATCCCGATATCCCCGGTTGTTCCAGTGGTCGTTTGATTGATGAGGCAGGTTTGAAAGGATTGAGAATAGGCAATGCGCAGGTATCGGAGAAGCACGCGAATTTTATCGTCAATTTGGGAGGCGCCACGGCCAAGGATGTAAAAAATTTGATAGAAGAAGTGCGGCATGCCGTGAAGAAAAAATTCGATATTGAGCTTGAAACTGAAGTGAAGATTTTATGAGAACTGAAAGGATTGCGGTGCTTGCCGGCGGCACGTCCTGTGAGCGGGAGATTTCCTTGATTTCCGGCCGGAATGTTTTCCAGGCGCTACAATCAAAAGGGTTGGCGGTGCTATGGGTGGATGCCGTGGGGGATTTCATCGCTCAGCTCAAAGAAGAGAAAATCACTATGGCTTTTATCGCGCTTCACGGCGTTTTTGGCGAAGACGGAACGGTGCAGCGCTTGTTGGAAAAAGAAGGGATTGTTTACACCGGCTCGGGTCCTGGAGCTAGCGAGCTTGCGTTTGACAAATCAAAAACACAAGCACTGTTTCAGCGCGAAGGTATTTCGGTTCCCGAGTTTATTGCGCTCGAAAATATTTCTCAAATTCAAAATAAAATCCCTTTTGGCTATCCACGCGTGGTGAAGCCGGCCAGGTGCGGCTCCAGCGTCGGGGTAACTATTTTGACTCAAAGCGACGGTTACCAAGCGGCTTGCCGGGAAGCCTTCCGATATTCCGATACGATTCTGATCGAACGCTTCGTTCCTGGCCGGGAGCTTACCGTCGGAGTGCTGGAAGAAAAACCTCTTCCGGTGGTGGAAGTGATTTCGCAGAGAAAATTTTATGATTATGAGGCTAAATACCAGGATTCGGCAACGCGTTACCAGGTGCCCGCCAAACTTAGCGTGCTTGAGGCCAAAAAAATTACCCAGGAGTCTATGCGCGCCTATCGAGTACTGGGTTGCCGCATGATGTCTCGCGTGGATATTATTTTGGCGCCGGACAATAAGCCGTATGTGCTTGAGGTGAATACAATTCCGGGTTTGACATCCAAGAGTTTACTGCCCAAGGCCGCCGCCGCCGCCGGAATCGATTTTCCCGAACTTTGTGTTAGAATCTTGACCATGGCCTTGCAAGAAAGAAAGCTGGTGCAAACACGTGGTTAAACCCGTCAGATCCAAAGCAAAAAGGAGAGCTTCCGGCTCCCCGCTGTCGCTAAAGTTTTTCGGTGTCATGCGTAGGGTTACGTTACGTTCTCTTCCCTACGCATTGTCGCTGACGATGTTGGGAATGCTTTTTGGCGCCGTGGTGGCTTTTGCGGTGAACTCACCCACGTTTGAACTGCAATCAGTCAAAATCCTGAATATGGGGACGCTGACATCCGAACAAGCGTTTAAATTTTCTGAACTGCAGCCGGGTGAAAATCTGATCCATTTGGATCTTGTCAACGTGCAGCAGGTGATCAAAAGAAATCATCCGGAATTTAAAGAAGTGCGCGTGCGTCGCGTGCTTCCCAACCACGTGGAAATTTTGCTCAAACGCCGCACACCGGTGGCACAGGCAGCTTTTTCCCGTTACGTGCAAGTTGACAAGGACTTGGTGGTGCTGCCCGGATCGAGCACGACACCGTTTCGTAACCTGATGGTAATCCAAGGATCGCCGCTTCCCAAGCCGGGACTGTTTGTCGGCTCCACGCTCAGCGATCCGGCCACACAAAAAGCGCTGTGGCTTATGGAAGTGATCAAGCGATCCGGCATCTTAAAAAAACACACGTTGACCAAGATGGATATCGGGGATCCAAAGAATTTTTCACTGATCGTGGACGGCAACGTTGAAATTAAAATCGGAAATAGCCATTTCATAGAACGCCTAAAAATCCTCGACCAGACGTTAAAAACGTTGGATTTGGATGCCGCTAAAATCCGTTATATCGATCTTCGTTTTGATGATGTCGTCGTTGGCCCTCGATGAAACGAATTTGGGCGCTTGATTTCGGCGCAGATACCGTCCTGGTGACGGTGGCCGAGGCAAAGCCGGGTCTTGAGTTGCGTTTGTTGGGCGGGGGAGAGTCTTCTGCGCAAGGTTTTGTCAACGGCGATCTTGAAAGTTTGGGCGATGCCACTGAAGCGGTTGTTTCGGCTCTTCGCAAGGCCGAACGACACTCTGGACTCCAATGCGAAACCCTTTTTTTTAATATCGATGATCCCATGCTTGAAAGTTGCTATTCGACCGGCTCTAAAACGTTGATTGGAGAAGGACAGATCAGGCCTGAGGACATCCGCGAGGCGATGCAGACGGCGCTTCGCATGACCGGGTGCTTTGAAAAATCGGCTGTTTATTCCTGTCCCACCAGTTTTTTGATTGACGGCAAGGATTTGGTGGCAAACCCAGTGGGTGTTTTTGGTCGGCAGCTGGATGTGACGATGCATGCTCTATTAGTTCGCGCCGAACACTGTGAACGTTGGCAACGATTGATCCAACGATGCGGCCTAAAACACGGCATTCCCGTGCTTTCGGTGTTATCGGCAGTTTGCGGGGTGTTGAGTCCGGAAGAATATCGGAAGAACGTGCTACTGTGGGACTTGGGCCGTGATTATTTGAGCGCCGCGCTGATGCGAGAGGGTTCCATTCGCCAGGCACTTGTTTTAAAGGCGAACGCGTTGTCGGAGGCGGAAATTGGTCTGGCCGTGTTGGCGTATTCAAGGAAAATAAATGAAAATAATTTTACGTTCGAGGAAATGGTATTGACCGGCGATTGGGCTGAAAAAGAGTTGTTGGTTGATCAAATCCGCAGTCAGTGGGAACAACCGGTATCGGTCAAAGCGCCTTGGGGAGTGGCCGAGCTTCGTGAATTAAGGCAGGCATCCCTTGTGGGACTTTTACGCATGGCTTCCGAGTCTCACAAAGGACATCGTTCTTCGCAACTGGGGAAAAGCTTGTTTCTGGATTTGCGGCAAAAAGCTGTTTCCCTTATCAACGATTATTTCTAATCAAATGAAATTCAGCGCTATTTTGGATGTGTTGTCGGACTTAAAAAAGGGACGCCTGGTGATCGTGGTGGATGATCAGGACCGCGAGAATGAGGGGGATTTGATTGTTGCCTCCCAACACGCGACGGCCCAAAACATTAATTTTATGGCAACGCACGGCCGCGGCATTGTTTGTGTTCCGATGGAATCAAAACGTCTTGAGGAGTTGGGCATCGACCTGATGGTCGCCAATAATACCGATGATCTTAAAACCGCTTGGACTGTCTCCATCGACGCCAAGCGAGGCGTTTCCACAGGTATCTCGGCGCATGACCGCGCTAAAACCATCCAAACTTTGATTGACCCCAAAACGCAAAGTGCTGACCTTGTTCGTCCCGGTCATATATTTCCACTACGCGCGCGCGAAGGGGGCGTACTGGTGCGCGCAGGCCACACGGAGGCGTGCGTTGATTTGATGAAACTGGCCGGTTTGTATCCGGCCGGCGCCATTTGCGAAATCATGAATGATGACGGCACGATGGCGCGTACACCCGAGCTTTTTAAAATCGCCAAAGAGCACACTCTCAAAGTCTGCACGATACGCGATCTGATCGAGTATCGCCGTAAAAAAGAAAAACTGGTATTCAAGGTTGTCGAGACGCGCATGGCCAATGAGTTCGGAGAGTTCAAACTCGTTGCGTACGAGTCGACCGTCGATAAAGATTATCATATTGCGCTGGTGATGGGAGAGCTGCCGGCCGATAAGGCCGTTCTCGTGCGTGTCCATTCGGAATGTTTTACCGGAGATGTGCTCGGTTCCAAACGCTGCGATTGCGGCGAACAGCTTCGCAATGCGCTGGGTCATATCGCCAAAGCAAAGAGCGGTGTCTTGCTTTACATGCGGCAGGAAGGCCGCGGCATCGGGCTTTTGAACAAGCTGAGGGCGTATCAGCTGCAGGATCAAGGATTGGATACTGTGCAGGCCAATGAACGGCTGGGCTTCGCGGCGGACTTGCGCCACTACGGGGTAGGCGCACAAATCCTGGTGGATCTTGGGATCCGGAAAATCAGGTTGCTTACCAACAACCCCAAAAAGATCGTCGGGCTTGAAGGATACGGGCTTAAAGTCGTGGAGCGTGTCCCGATCCGCGTGGAACCAAGTGCACACAATAAAAAATATTTGAAAACCAAGAAGAAAAAAATGGGCCA
>CAZVNB010000013.1:0-23582 GCA_964628355.1 uncultured Planctomycetia bacterium
TGGACGGAGGTGGCGCCACTATGCGGCTTGTCCATGAATTTATCATTGAATTTCATATCCCCAAAGTCTCCCATCCAGCCGGAGGGAATATAATGATTGTCGGGGGATTTGGCGTCGGTGTAGATGGGGAATATTTTGAAAACACCGTTTTCGCCGACCTTGGCGCCCACATTTTTGGCCGACGAGACCGTAGGCTCGGAAGAAGCCTTGTCCGAATCAAACGAATCTGAAAGAGAATCGGCGCTTGCATCTTTGGAAGAATTTTGGTTGGAGGATTTAATTTCGCCGCATCCCTGCAAGGCAAATCCTGCAAATGCCATCACGATAAAAACAAACACGCCAAACTTTCTCACCACGGGTTTTCTCCTATTTTACTTCTGATTCCAGACATCCTTATAGTAAGCGTAGCTCTTGCGCAGCTGTCGCATGAAAGGCGAGTGGCTGCCGTCACCCTGGCCACTCAAACCCAGCCATTCTTCGTGCATCCAACCATCCGGGAATGCAGCGACAAAATCACCGACCGTTTCGTGTTCCGATGCGCTAAACTTTGGAGGCAGTCCTGTCTTCCACCACTCATCCACAAATTCAAAAACCGCGCCACCGATCGCATTGCCCACGCCAGAACCGGCGCTGTTGTAAAGAATATCCTCCCAATTGCCTTGATGATATTCGGCCTGCTTTTCTTCGGCGAAATCAGCGTCTTTTCCGGCAAAATAAGAAGGACAGCCGTACTCGGTCAAAAGCACGGGCTTATCCATGAACTTTCGCGCGTCTTCCCAGAAACTACGGCCGAAACCCGAGGAACCTCGGTAAGCGTTGCATCCAAAGATGTCGATATTATGGCTGTACTTGCCTAAAATATCAATAGTGATGACTTCCCCATTCGAGAAACCAACCAAATGCTTCGGATCGATCGACTTGATCATACCCGCCACTTCGTTTACAAACTGATAGTGCGCTTCGGGTTGTTTTTTGGCGTTAGATCCCAAGCCCGCTTTATTCGACTTTGGATCCGGATCGCCCACTTCGCCGTAGTTTGACTCATTGCCAAGCATCCACATCAAAATATAAGGCTCGTCTTTGTACTCTTCCACCATCTGCCGAACGCTATTCCTCATATTCTCAAGGTGTTTTGGATTTGTGTAGTCGGTTCCTTCATACCAGCCGGCGCCGGAACCGGCCGCGTACATGCCCAGCATGTCCCCCATAATCACGCGAATGCCAAAGTCTTTGTAAAGTTGCCTCAGCAGCTCTTTGTTTGCCGAGTGATGATAAAGACGCAGCGTATTTACACCCATTTTTTTAAAAAGCTGGAAATCACCGATCGTAGGTTCATCCAAATCTTGCTTATTATTTTTGTTTTTATCCACCCAGGCGTCGAACGGGCCGTCAATTTTACCATTGCCGTTTAAGTCCATGTTCATCCAGGCGTTGTTGGGATCATAATTGCCGTCGTTGGGTGACTTTCCGACCGGCGTCGGAGCATAAGCAACCGCTTTGACCACATAAGGCTTGCCGTCCACCTGAATCTGCCAATGACCATTTTCAAATTGCAGCAACTGCACGGAACCTTCGCCGAGCGTTTTTGTTATTTTTAATTTTTTGACATCCACGCGTTTGGGATTGAGCTCAGCAGCGGTGGCTTTGACAAATTTTCCTGGGTTGACGATAAAGTGATCGTCGGTAATCGTGTAATTGTACCCGTTGACGACCTCAAAGTGCGCATCGACCAGCTTGATTTCCAGCTCGGGGTGTTTGCGCGTCAGGGCGTCTATCTTGTCTAGCGCAAGTCGGCCCATGTAAAGCGGCGTGTGCCAGAATGTCCATCCCACCTGCTTTGGGTAATGCACGAGAATGGCGTGATACGTTTTCAGCGCCTGGCTGATCTCGCCCAATCTTTCGAGAGCCAGAGCCGTGTAAAATTGTTGCACGGCCGGTGTATCGTGCGACGTGGCCCATTTGTAAAAAGCAAGTTGTTGATTTTCAATATTGACATAGTCCCATTGGCTGCCACTTAGTTTCCCTTTGGTCACGAGCATTCGATAGGTGGGGTCTTTGTAAACTGAATTGTTCGGATAAACACCCTCGCCGACAGCGCCCGCAAGCCCTTTTCTATTGTTCATTTTGTATTCGTA
This sequence comes from uncultured Planctomycetia bacterium, assembly GCA_964628355.1. GTDB lineage: Bacteria > Omnitrophota > Gorgyraeia > 2-02-FULL-51-18 > 2-02-FULL-51-18 > CAZVNB01. The sequence continues at coordinate 2,136 of CAZVNB010000013.1, forward strand.
CTTGTCCGTTCCAAGGCCTTCATACGTTCCATATTTCGTGTAATCCACTACCTTTTCGGCGCCGGGATCATAAAGCTTGAACTCAAGGCTCATATTTTCGCCGTGCGCGTTCATGATTTCAGTGCGTGAGTTGTCCGTCTCCGCCGCCAGCAAAGGACTCGGAGCCCATAATGTTGGGCTCGTCAATAAGAATGAAAAAATAAAAAATAAAAAAAACGCCCTCATTTCATTATCCCTTGACGGCCCCGGCCGTGATTCCTTTAATAATATGTTTTTGCAATAAAAGATAAATAACCAGCACCGGCAACACCGTGATCACGATGCCGGCCATCAAAAGCGGATACTGCGTGATATGGGCTCCTTGAAAAACCATAAGACCGCGTTGAAGCGGCATGAGATCCTTCGAGGACAAAACAAGCATGGCAAGCAGGTATTCATTCCATACGGCTAAAATGTTAAAAATAGCCAGCACGGCTATCGCTGGACGCGCCAGTGGCAGCGCAATATACCAGTAAGTGCGAAAACGCCCGCAGCCGTCGATGGCCGCAGAGTCTTCTATTTCCTTGGGCAAGTCATCAAAAAAAGTTTTAAGCAAAAAAATCCCCAGGGCCAGTCCGCCGTTGATCTGAGGAAGAATATAGCCCAGGCGCGTGTTTACCAGATGTAATTTATTCAAAAGGACGTAAAGCGCGATGAAAGATCCGGGAATCGGAATCATCATGGTGGAAATCAAGATGAGGAATAAAAAATTCTTTCCTCGGAACTGAAGACGCGAAAACGCATAGGCAGCCATGGAAGCAATCAATACCACGCCAATCACGACGGTCACGGTGTAAAAAAGACTGTTCAAAAAATAATGCGAAAAATCGGCCTTCGCCCATGCGTAATAGTAATTGTCCCAATGCGGGTTTTTTGGAAAAAGGCTTAAATCGTTGAACACCGTTTCCTGGGTTTTGAGGCTGGAAGCAAATGCCCACCATAGAGGAAAAAGACAGGCCATGGATACGAGTATCAAAAAAAGATGGACAAAAAAACTGACGGCGTGATCCTTGGCCTTCTCATAGTTCACTTCGACTTTTGAGGAATCGACAAGCACGTTGATCGGCGCGCCGTCCAGCATGTTAAACCTGCCTCATTATTTTTGAAACGCGGACCTGGATCATGGAAATCGCCAGCAAAATCAAGCCAAAGGTCACGCCCATCGCGCAAGCGTAGCCAAACTTGGAAGAGCCGATCATCGTTTGAACGATGCGTGTAATCGGCACTTCGGTGTGGTAGCCCGGCCCTCCACCCGTCGTAGCGATGATGATGTCAAAAATCTGCATGGTGCCCAGAATAGTCAGAATGGACACCAGGATAAACACCGGGATCATGAGAGGGACGGTCACATTTTTGAACATAACCCAAGCGTTGGCGCCGTCCACTCGCGCGGCTTCGTAGAGTTCACGTGGAATACTTTGTAGTCCCGCCAGCAAAATCACAAACCCCCAGCCAAATCCTTTCCACATATGAATGATCGCCACCGCAATCAACGCCGTGTGACTATCGGAAAGCCAGGCACGGGATAAATCACCCAAACCGATAAATTTCAGAAAATGATTAAGCAACCCGTAGTTACCGTCGTAAATCCAATTCCAGATGAGACCGACGACGATGCCCGACAAAACCGGGGGTAGATAGAAAATAACGCGGTAGATATTCCCGCCTTTGATATCACGGTCGCAGAGAAGCGCCAAAAAAAGCGCCAAAAAATTTTGCGCCGTGAGCGCCAAAAAAGTCACAAAGAAAGCGTTTTTCATGGATGTCCAAAACACGGCGTTGTCCATCAATAAATCCTTGAAGTTTTCCAGTCCCACATACTGCATGGACGAGGAAATGCCGTCCCAGTTGGTGACCGATAACTGGATGACTTTAAGAAAAGGATAGACGCTGAAAACAACGAAAAGAAACATGGCGGGAAAAATGAAAGCGTAGTTGCCGACGATTTTTCGAATTTTGGGAAGATTCATTCGTGTTTTTTGGCTCGTTCTTTCTCCTTGATTCGCTGCACCTCTTGGGCCACTTCCTGGGGTTTTTTCTCGGCGATCAAAATCGATTGGATGCCCTTGTCGAAGGCCTCCACAACCGTGGGATCTTCGTGCACCGGGTAAACATTCGGATGAGTGGTGTTGTCCATGTCATCGGCAAACTCGGCTAAAATGGGCGAAATCTTGCGTATACTGGCTTTATTGGAGGGAAGGTTTTCGGTGCTTTCGGCAAGATAGGCCTGCTGGCTTTCATCAGTAATCCACTGCAAGAATCGGATGGCATCCTCTTGGCGAGGCGACTTGGCATTGACTACCCAAGAGCTTCCCGCTCCCCCCCAGATTCTCACCGGATGAGACAAATTTACGGCCGGAGGCAGCATGGCAGCGTATTTAAGGTTGGGGTTCATGCCTTTGTAGACGTTCACGCACCAGGAGCCGTTGAACGCGTAAGCGGCACGTTCATTGGCGAAGGTCTGCTCGGCGGTTTTATTCACCATCGTAACGGCACCATCCACCAGGATTTTTTGGTCAGCCATTTGTTTGAAAAGCGTCAACACTTTCACCCAGTCCGAATCCGTGTAAGAAACTTTGCCGCGGTAGGTGTCGAAAACTTTTTCTTCGCCCATGAGATTCATTGCAAAGTTGGAAGCCAATGCGTCCAGCATCCAAATCTCGCTAAAACCGCCGACAAATCTGGGAATTCCCGCTTCTTTCAAAATACTGCAATGGCCCAGAAATTCTTCCCAAGTCCTTGGAGGAGCTTCGGGATTCAAGCCCGCTTTTTTGTAAAGCGACTTGTTGTACACCATCTGGATGGTGGTCGCATCCAGCGGTATGCCGTACACGCCGGGCTCTACCCCAAACTCGTTTCCGGGTAAAAATTCGTTCACTGATAATACTTTTTCAAAAAATTTTTCTTTCCAAGCGGGAGCGCCGCCTTCTTTTTTAAGTAGCGCCTGGTTCAAATTCGCAACGTATCCCGACTTGATGAAGCTGGCAAAATCACGCTTCTCTCCCAAGACACCGTAAATATCCGGAAGGGTTCCGGTTTGCGCCGACGCCTTGACGCGCTGGGCATAAGCTTCGGAAGGCGCAAAGAGTTCTAATTTGACCTTCAGCTGAGTTTCTTGCTCGAATCTATTGGCTAACTCTTGAAAGGAGTTCTCACGGTCGGACATCCAATACCACACCGTGAGGGTGGAGTCAGTTTTTTTATCCGCCAGCGCACAGCCTGCGAGTGAAAAAAACAGAAAATAGGTTATAAGAATTTTTGCGGAGTTTTTCACATTCAAAAAATCTTTTTAAAAGTGCATAAACGCGTATGCTATCAAAGCTAATAATCAGTGTCAATAAATGATTCTGGTCATTCAGACGCGTTCAGTGCCGCAGTTTATGGCGAGAATTGTCTTATTGAATGGCTGTTTTTGTAGGTCTTCCAGATAAATCGGCATTCGCAGCCGCCAGTTCTTGTCATTGACAACTCCGGGTTGGTTGATCCGTCTGTCCATGGCCGGCCAGCCCATGACCCTTCCCAACGCCAGCCAATCCTGCAAGGGATGTATGCAAAATATCGATGAAGATCGGCTCAAAGCTTCCAGCGCACAGCGCACAAGCCGGCTAGAGGATTTTTCTTCAACCTTGCCGGGCAAACCCACCGCATGCCAAAATTTTTGTTTTTCATCGTGCGTGGCACAATACCAATCCACCAAATCGCGCGCCTGCTCTCGGCGTTTGCCAAGAATAGCTAACAACGCATCGACGCTGTCGATTTCTTTTTTCCAGCGAAAACGCCCATACAAACGAGTTTTTAAATCAAAAAGCTGCGAGGCAATCACCTGGTACGAGATCCCATATTCGCCGCACTTTTTTTCAAATATTTTTTCTTCCACGGTTCCCGCCTCGAATTCCCACCAAACCTCGAATGGCGTCATGTCGTGCGTAGAAAGTGCGGCAATGGAATTGGGACGGTACTGCTGGCCCGATTTAAAATCCAAGTTATTGTCCCAGTCACGCATCCAGCGTTGGATTTCCATCCCCGGAATCGCATACTCTTTTAACACCTGAAACGAGCATTCAGGCACCGTGCCGAGATCCTCGGCACAAGGCAGCATGCGCGTCTGGGAAAGAATCGTGGAAAGGATTTTCCGCCCCTGAATTTCCCACTGAGCTTCGTCGATTGGATCAAAAGCGCCTTGTTTTTTTCTTTCTGTGCCCTCCTTGGGAAACGTCCACACCCTAAAAATACCGACAAAATGGTCGATGCGGAAAAGATCATAAAAATTCTCGGCATATTTGAGTTTTTGCGCTAGGTAATCATAACCGCCCGCCTCCAGCGCCTGCCAATGATAGGGTGGCATGCCCCATTCCTGACCGTCCGCAAAATAAAGATCGGGCGGCGCCCCCGCAGATAAATGAAGCTTGAAATACTGCCGCCGGCTCCACACATCGGCGCTGTCGCGCGACACCAAAAAAGGCATATCTCCCAAAAGCAGCACCCTTTTTTTTCGAAGCGACTGGGCAACTGCGCGAAACTGACAGAAAAGCTGCCACTGAAGCCAGGCATGAAAGGTGAGATTTTCTTTTTCTTCGCGGCGGAGTTCATCCAGAGACGTGTTGTCGCCGTTTTTCAGAGGCTCAGGCCACGCCTCCCAGGGGAGTCCTTTCATTTTTGCCTTGATGACTTTAAAAAAAATATAGGGTTCAAGCCAAAAATGTTCACGCTGCTGATACCGCTGGAACTCTTTTTGGTCTGACCAATCACGTTGCAAAAACATTTTTTTTAAAATTTTGAGCTTTTCTTTTTTGATCGACACGTCAAACCAACAAGAATCCAAAGGGTATTTTTTTCGCAGGGCGTTGATTTCGGAGGAAAATGCTTTGCTGGGCACGTGCATCAATTTATCCAGACAAAGATGCATCGGTTCCAGCGCAAAGGAGCTTTCGGAATCATAAGGGCGGAAATTGAAACCAACGTCGTTCATCGGCAGAAGCTGGATAAGGCTAAGACCCGTCTGCACACACCAATTGGCGAGAAGTTCCAGATCGGGCAGTTCCCCGACGCCGACGCTTTTTTTGGACTGAATAAAAAAAAGCGGCAAAGCCACGCCCGCGCGGGGACGCGCTCCGATGCGCTTCCAGAGTGCCCCGCTCGGGGACTCCAGAAATTCTTTAACGATCCGCATGGGGCCGGAAGGCACCATCCAGCCCCGGAAGATTCAGGCGTCGACTGGTCAAAAAATAGATCAGAAATAAAGCCCAGAGCGAAAAATCGATGGCCAATATTTTTGGCAGCGAAATAGAGATCGCCTCGCCAAAACAACCGCAGCTCTGAATCGGGAGCTTTCGCGCAATGGCAGAAACAAGAACTCCGATGAACACCGTATTCATCACCCACAGTCCCAGTAATGACAGACGTTCCCACAGACCGAGAATAAAAAAAACGCCCAAGATAAATTCCACCCACGGCAACGTCTGGGCTAACAAAGAAACACCCGGTCCTTGCCATACTTCAAATTTCTCGATGACAGCCACAAAATTTTGATAAGGCGCCGTCAGTTTCTGGAATCCGGAAACGACGAACACGCAGCCCAACAGCGCGCGCAGACTAAGAAGCAGTCGATTTTTGATTGGTAACGGCATCCAATTCCTCCACGAGCGCCTTGGTTCCCACCACCATTTTATCATTCACGAAAAAGCTTGGCGTAATTTTGACACCCAGGCTATCGGCTTTGGCCCGTTCCTCGTTGACAAATTTTTCCACCTCGGGATCCTTGGTGCAAGCGTCCCAACGGTTCAATTCCAGGCCCGCTTCTTGCGCATACATCAAAAATTTGAGCTCTGGATAAGACTCTTGGGCCCACTCCGCTTGGTGATCGAACAGCGCATCGTGAAATTTAAAAAATTTCCCTTCTTGCCTGGCGGCGCACTCGGCATGGATCGCCGCCTTCAGCGCATAAGGATGTTTCGGAATCGGATAATAACGTAGCTGTAGATAAATTTTTCCCGGATGGCTGGCCATCCAATCGCCAAGCACGGCATGCGCCGTGCCGCAAGGCGGGCACTGGTAATCAAAATATTCGGTGACCCACACCGGCGCTTTCGGATCCCCGACCGAACGTTCGGCAATCCTTTTTTTCAATAATTCTTCTGGATTGGGTTTTAGTGTTTTAACGACAAATACCACACCTACGCAAATGACGGCAATCGCAACCGCAGCCAAAAATTTATTTTTCTTCATGGCCTTTATCAAATTTTCTAATCCTGTTTTGCGAGCAATGCCGGAAAAAAAGCCGGGTCAAACTCGAGCGCTTTTTGAAACTGCGCGTGGGCCTCGGCCTCCCGTGAAAGCCGCCGATAGCCCATGCCCAAATAAAATTCCGCCTCGGCTCGAAGTTTGGCGTCGGAAGAAATCTCGGTTACTTTCTGCAAAAATTTCATTCCGGGGCCAGGGTCATCGCCCCCGCGATACGCCATCATCGTCAAATACCGGCCCTTTCCAACAAGAGACAAGACATGCGCCGGATCTATCGACAGCGCCTTGTCCCAGGCGCGTCTTGCCTCCTGAAAATAATCCCCTTTTTCCAGTACCGAAGCTTCGCGGCGTGAGCCGTCAATAAGCGCCTCGGCATAGGAGGCCAACGCTTGGGGAGAATCGGGAAAAACCTGTGTTGATTTTTTTAAAATAGAAATTTTGAGGTCCAGGTCCCCGCCTTCTCCAGCTTGGGTAGCCATCGACAAAAAAGAGCCAAGCGTTTCGGTTTTCAAAATGGCCTGGTTTTCTTTCGCCGAAGCAATCACCGAAGGTTTGAATTGCTGCCAGCCGGGTTCGGGGTCTGATTTTTTTTTCGTGAGAGCGCGATACACTCTTAAAATCGCGTAACGGGGCGTGCCCCAAACCAACGGAATCTCCGTGATCCACGTCGGCAATTGCTGTTCCAAATCTTCCAGAAGCGATTTTAAATCCATGCCTTTTTGCACGCGAACTGAAACTTCATGGAGAAAATATTTTTGAATTTGTATCAAAAGATCGATTTCGGGCTGGTGCGCAAGCGGTCCGTGCCCCGGCAAAATGTGCGTGGGCTTAAGCGAATTGATTTTTTCGATTGCCTGTATCCAGCTTGCGTCTTGCAAGCCCTCATCCCATACGGGCTGTCCGAAAATCGGAAAACTACCCGTCATCACCGTGTCGCCACTCATGACCACGTTTTCATTCACCACGTGGATCGCGGTCGCGTCATCGGTTTCGGCGCACCCGGCAAAAAAAAGATGTAGTGGCATGTTGCCGAGATCCAATCGCAGCTGGTCTTCAAACGTTATTTCGGGTAAAAAAGGGTCCTCTCCGAGTTCAAAACCCCGACCGGCTAAAAATTCTTTTTGCCTGGCGGCGCGCGCGTCCATGAATGTTTTTGTGAGCCGGGAGGATACAACGGTCGCTCCTTGTTTTTTAAAAAGAGCGTTGCCGTTGGTGTGATCCCAATGATAATGCGTGTTGATCACGTATTCGATGGGTTTATCCGTCACGCTACGCAGCAGCCGTAAAAGCTCTTCGGCCGAGGGCGCGTTGACTTGAGTGTCGATCACGGCAACCGAGCGATCGCCGATCACAAAAGAAGAATTGGTTATATTGCGGACGATGTAAACACTGTCGGTGACTTTAAAAAGTTCGCCATAACGGCGAGGAGCAAAAGGACCGCTATTTTTTGGGCGAGTAAGTGTGTGTGGAGTGACCATAAAACACCTCAGCAGCCTCCATCAGCGTTTCGGATAACGTAGGATGCGGATGCACCGTTTGCGCAATATCAAAAACGGTGGCGCCCATTTCAATGGCCAGCGCCCCTTCACTGATGAGATCTCCGGCACCAACACCCACAATACCAACACCCAGGATGCGTTCTGTTTCCGGATCGATAATCAGTTTGGTCATGCCATCGGTTTTGTCCGTGCTTAGCGCGCGTCCGGAGGCTCCCCAGGAAAAACGAGCCACCTTGACCGGCATGTCTTTTTGTTTAGCCTCCGCCTCGGTAAGACCACACCAGGCCACTTCAGGTTCAGTAAAAACCACGGCCGGAATCACCACGTTTTCTAGAACGCTTTTTTGGCCGCAAATAGCTTCGACGGCAATGCGAGCCTCCTTGGCTGCTTTGTGCGCCAGCATGAGGCCACCCACCACGTCCCCGATCGCGCAGATTTTTGCATCGTCGGTTTCAAAGCGCGAGTTGACTTTGATAAATCCTTTTTCGTCCTGCACGACTTTGGTATTTTTAAGTCCAAGATTATCGCAGTTCGGCGCGCGTCCCACGGCTACTAAAACGCCGTCGTATAGCTCTTCAATTTTTTTACCCTCAAATTCCATATTCACTTTGATCTGCTTGTTATTGGTGGCCATTTTTGAAACTTTGGTGTTCAGACGAAGTTCACGGAAATTTTTTTCGGCATAACGCGCCACCGGACGCACCAAATCCGCATCAGCCCCCATCAAGATAGAACTCAGCGCTTCCACCATCACCACTTGACTGCCCAAAGACGCGTACACGGTGCCAAGTTCCATGCCGATGTAGCCACCGCCCACGATTAAAAGGTCTTTGGGTATCTCCTTGATTTCAAGCGCTTCCTGAGAAGTCATGATTCTGGGATTGCCCAAATCAAACGCCTTTGGCATCGCAGGTCTGGAACCTACCGCGATGATCGCTTTTTCATAATGGATAAACTGTTGTCCTTCGGCGGTTTCGATGCGAAGCGTTTGGGAATCTTCGAAGTGACCTCTTCCGTGAATGACCTGCACCCCACGTTTTTGGCTTAAGCCCGCAATGCCCTGTCCCAGTTTTTCTAAAATGGATTCCTTCCAGGCACGCAGTTTTTCGAGTTGAATTTTTGGTTTTGCAAATTCGATGCCACGCTTGGAGGAAAGCTCGGCCTCATGCACCATTTTTGTCGCGTGCAGCAACGCTTTGGACGGAATGCAACCGCTGTTCAAGCATACGCCGCCAAGCCTTTTCTCCTGCTCCACCAAGATGACTTTTTTTCCCTTATCCGCCGCATAAAACGCGGCTGCATATCCGCCGGGGCCGGCGCCTAGCACCACGATTTGAGTTTCAATCGGTTTCATTAAATTTTCACTTCTTTCTCGTTAAAATTTTCTATCGCTTCCGCTAAAGCTCGGATAAAACGCGCTCCATCGGCGCCGTCGATCACACGATGATCATAAGAAAGCCCCAAGGGCATCAGAGGCCGGGCTTCAACACTTTGTTTGTCTTTGGCCCCAATCACCACGGGTTTCAAGACACTTCTGCCCACGCCCAAAATAGCAAGCTCAGGCTTGTTGATGATCGGTGTGAAAAATGTGCCCCCGATACCGCCGAGATTTGAAATGGTGAACGTGCCGCCTTTAAGCTCGTCCAAAGACACTTTACGCTGGCGTGTTTTTTCGGCCAAGGATTCTAATTCTTTTGAAATCTCTAAAAGATTTTTTTTGTCCACGTCTTTAAGCACCGGGACAATGAGACCGAATTCCGTGTCGACCGCGACACCGAGATGATAATAGTCTTTGTAGATAATCTCTTGCGTCAGGTCATCCAAACTCGCGTTAAACACCGGGTATTTTTTCAACGCCACCACGACCGCTTTGAGAACGAATGATGTCAGCGTCAAGCGCGCACCTTTTTTTTCGTACAATAGGGCATATTTTTTCCGCAGTTGCGTAATGGCCGTGATATTTGCTTCCTCGAATTGAGTCACATGCGGAATCGTCGTCCAAGATTCCAGCATTTTTTGGCCGATTTTTTGTCTCAGCGAAGAAACGGATTTTTTGTGTACCGCGCCCCACTTCGAAAAATCCACACTTTCAATGACTTTGGATCCCGGTCCCGCGCCGGGGACAAGCGTAGGTTGAGCTGCCAGCGATTGCAAATACTGAACATAATTTCTCAAGTCCAATAACCCGATGCGCCCCCCAGGCTCGGTGCCTTTGACACGGGCTAAATCAATGCCCAAATCTCCAGCCATTTTTCGAAGAGTCGGTGAGGCTGCCGGAGACAAATTGCCGGAGGAAACGGGGATCGGCTGAGCAGGCACAATGGGTTCGCGCTTGACCGGCGGCGCGCTCGGCGCAAACGCAGGGGTCGTGGTTTGCCCACCCTCTTCGGTCAGAGACACGATCGGCTGTCCCACGGATACTTTATCGCCGACTTTCATATGGATTTTCGTAATGACGCCCGCATGCGTTGCCGGAATCGGCGCCACCGCTTTTTCATTCTCAAGCTCGATCAGCGTCTGATCTTTGGCGACTTTGTCTCCAACTTTCACAAAAACATTCACCACCGAGCCGCTGTCAGCCCCTTCCCCAAGATTGGGGATACGAATTTCCATAAACTTATCTCCTAAAAAATATTTTAGAATCTAGGCTACGATCCCTTGATCGCGGCACGTCGGTCGGGGCTGCGGAAAACCCCGTCATCTCCAGGCTGCGATCTCTTGATCGCGGCACGTCGGTCGGGGCTGCGGAAAACCCCGTCATCTCCAGCGGATTAGAGACATAATGGGAATTTCTTTTTTGCATCGACATTCAAGTCCACCGCCGCTTTCGCCACGAGCTTGCGGTCCACTTTGCCTTTTTCGGCCAGCGTGTGCAGGGTTGCCAGCACCGTGCATTCGGCATCCACTTCAAAAAAACGCCTCAGGTTCTGCCGCGTGTCGCTTCGTCCGAATCCGTCGGTACCCAGCGTCCTAAGCCCGCCGGGCACCCACGGCGCGATCTGGTCCGGCACGATTTTCATGTTGTCCGATACGGCCACGAAAACGCCTTCTTCTTTTTCCAAAATTAACTGCAGGTATGATTTTTTTGCCGTGTCGTCGGGATTGAGCATATTCCAGCGTTGCGCGTCCAGCGCTTCCTGTCTTAAATGTTTGTAATTCGTCGCGCTCCACACATCGGCGCAAACCCCATAATCACGCGCCAAAATCTCCTGCGCCTTAAGCGCTTCGCGCATGATGGCGCCACTTCCAAAAATATGCGCTTTGTTTTTTAAACCGGCTGGGCCGGGCTTAAATTTGTACAACCCCTTCAAGATACCCTCTTTGGCACCCTGAGGCATTTCCGGCATCGCATAGTTTTCATTATGCACCGTTAGGTAATAAAAGATTTCCTCGTTGGCGGCGTACATGCGTCGCATGCCTTCTTCAATGATCACGGCGATTTCATAAGCAAACGCCGGATCGTAAGCCATGATCGACGGAACCGTGCTTGCCATGATATGGCTATGCCCATCCTGGTGCTGAAGTCCTTCGCCGTTCAATGTCGTGCGTCCGGCGGTGGCTCCCAGCAAAAATCCTTTCGCGCGAATGTCACCGGACAGCCACATGAGATCCCCCACGCGCTGGAAACCAAACATCGAATAATAAATATAAAAAGGAAACATCGTGATCCCGTGGTTGGCGTAAGAAGTGCCGGCCGCGATAAACGAAGACATGGAGCCGGATTCCGTGATGCCTTCCTCGAGAATCTGCCCATCTTTTGCCTCTTGATAGTAAAGAAGCGTCTCGCGATCCACCGGTTCGTACAACTGACCTTTTGGCGAATAAATGCCAATTTGGCGGAAAAGCGCATCCATGCCGAAAGTCCTGGCCTCATCCGGAATAATGGGCACGACACGGCGCCCAATCCCGGGGTCGCGCAGCATTTTCGTCAAAAGGCGCACAAACGCCATGGTCGTGGACAGTTCGGTGTCTCCGCTGGATTTCAAAAATTCGGCATAAAATTCCGCGTTCGGAATCTGAACATTTTCGGGACGCACACGCCGCTGCGGAAGAAACCCGCCGAGCGCTTTTCGGCGCTCCTTCAGATATTTGATCTCAGGGCTGTCATCTGCCGGACGATAAAACGGCGTGTCGGCAATTTCCTCGTCGCTGATGGGAATGTTGAAACGTTCTCGAAATTCGCGAAGATCTTTTTCATTGAGTTTTTTCTGTTGATGCGTGACATTGCGTCCCTCCCCCGCCTCACCCAGGCCGTAACCCTTCACCGTGTGCGCGAGAATCACGGTCGGCGAGCCTTGATGCTCGACGGCCGCTTTGTAAGCCGCATAAACTTTTTTCACGTCATGTCCGCCGCGGAGGAGTTTCCGGATTTGTTCGTCCGTCAATTCATTGGCCAGTTCCATCAGTTCGGGATATTTTCCGAAAAAGTGTTTACGGGTGTAGCTTCCGGTCTCTACCGAATATTTCTGAAAATCACCATCCACGGCTTCTTCCAGGCGTTTGACAAGAACACCCTTGGAGTCTTTACGAAAAAGCGCGTCCCAATCCGAACCCCACAACACCTTGATCACGTTCCAGCCCGAGCCCCGAAAAAGCCCCTCCAGCTCTTGAATGATTTTATCGTTGCCGCGCACCGGACCATCCAGACGTTGCAGATTGCAATTGACCACCCAGATCAAATTGTCCAAATGCTCGCGCGCCGGCAAACTGAGCACGCCGCGCGTTTCCGGTTCGTCGGTTTCACCATCTCCGACAAAACACCAGACTTTGGATTCGGCCTGTTTTAAAAATCCACGCGCTTTCATGTAGCGGTTAAAACGCGCCTGATAAATGGAAAGAATCGGAGCCAAACCCATCGACACCGAGGGAAATTGCCAGAAATTTGGCATTAAATACGGATGCGGATACGACGAAAGGCCTCCACCATCGGCCAGCTCCTGACGAAAATGATGCAGATGCTCGGGGCTCAAACGACCTTCGAGAAATGCCCGCGCATAATTGCCGGGCGAAGCGTGGCCTTGAAAATAAACAAAATCGGCGGGCCCCGGACCGTCGGGTCCGCGGAAAAAATGATTGAACCCTACCTCATACAGCGTCGCCAATGACGCATAAGTGGAAATATGTCCACCCAGTCCGCTATGAATGCGGTTGGCCTTCACCACCATCGCCATCGCGTTCCAGCGAATATAACTTTTGATGCGTCGTTCCAATTCCCGGTTTCCCGGATACTCCGGCTCTTGGTCCACGGGAATTGTGTTCACGTACGGCGTGCTGACGGTTTTGGGAATACGCAATCCCGATTGTTCCAGGCGCTTCAAAAGCTCTTCGAGAAAATACGGATTCTGTTCGGTCGCGTAGCGCAAAAGATGCTCGATGGAGTCGAACCATTCCTCCGACTCGCTGCCGTTCAACTTCGATATTTTTATGCGGATGTTTTCTTTGGCTTCCATAACCGACTCAGATATAATGAATTTGGTGTTGCTGTAAGTTGGTTATTTTACTATAAAATATCGCGAATTGCTATCCATGAAAATTCTTGATCTCACTTTTTTGTCGCCCGCGGACAATCTCGCCTGCGACGAGGCGCTGCTAGACGACTCGGAAGCTACGGACGGCGAAGAAATTTTGCGTTTCTGGGAACCTCGAAAATATTTCATTGTGTTGGGTTATTCGAATGCCTGGAAGGAAGAAGTGTCGTTGCCGGCTCAAAAATCAAAAACCGTTCCGATTTTCAGGCGCTGCAGCGGAGGCGGCACGGTTTTGCAGGGTCCGGGATGCCTCAATTATTCACTGATCTTAAAAATCAGCCAAAATGGAGCCTCGGGCAATATCCGCGCCACAAATAAATATGTGATGGAGCGACATCGCCAGGCGCTTGAAACTCTCACCGGAAAAAAAGTCGCGGTGCAGGGCCACACGGATTTAACGATCCGGGAGCTCAAATTTTCCGGAAATTCCCAGCGCCGCAAACAAAAACGGCTTTTATTTCATGGCACGTTTTTGCTGGATTTTGACCTTTTACGGCTAGACCGCTGCCTTCATGTCCCGGTCAAGCAACCCGCTTACCGGCAAAACCGAAACCATTCTTCGTTCGTAACCAATTTGCAAATCCCCTCAGGGTCGCTAAAAAAAACGCTGGGCAGCCTTTGGAACGCAAAAGAGCCACTTCAAACAGTCCCGCACGATAAAATCAAACAGCTTTCAAAGGAACGTTATTTGCGCCAAAAGTGGAACAAAAAACTATGACAACCCATCCGATTGAAATTTATGATCTCGGCATCATTGGCGGAGGCATCTCAGGCGCAGCGATCGCTCGAGATGCGGCGCTTCGCGGCGCTCGCGTCATCCTTTTTGAAAAAAATGAATTCGGCTCGGGCACGAGCAGTAAAAGCTCCAAACTCATTCACGGCGGCATCCGCTACCTGGAATTGGCCTGGAATGCCTTAAGGCGCGCGGATTTCCAAGAGGCCTGGAAAAATTTCCGTTTCGTTTTTGTTTCATTGAAAGAAAGTCGCATTCTGCGACGCATCGCCCCCACGCTCGTCGAGCCTTTGGGATTGGTTGTCCCTATTTATAAATCCGACCCGCGCAAGCCCTGGATAATTTATGCAGGTACAATCCTTTATTTTCTTCTGGCGCTTTTTGCGGGGGGCGCTAAATTTCCAAAAATTTACGGAAACAAAAAAACTCTTCTTGCCGCTGTTGGGGAACTAAATCCGGAAGGCCTTTTAGGAGGCGTAAAAATCTGGGACTATTGGGTGGATGACAAAGCGCTGGTTTTTGCCACCATCGAATCGGCCAAAAAAAATGGCGCGCTGTGTTTTGAAAAAACGCCGGTGATTGGCTATCAACATGACCAGGTCTCGAATATTTATCTCGTTAAGGTGCAAGACCGCTTGGGAGAGCACGTCATTCATGCGCGAAAACTGGTGGATGCCAGTGGCCCTTGGGTGGATCAAACGCGAGTTCTCGGCAACGAAAAAACCAAAGATTTTATTTTACCAGTGGCCGGAACGCATATCACTTTTCCGGCTTTTTTGCCTTGTTCTACCTTGCTACAGGCCAGCGACGGCCGCTTCTTCTTTGTGATCAATCATGCAGGAATTGCGCGCGTGGGCACGACGGAACGAATTGTGACGAATGTAGACTCCGTCAAGCCAACGGAAGAAGAAATTAATTATCTTCTCTCGTCGCTGAAACGTTATTTTCCAAAAACCAATTTCACCCAACAGCAGATTCTAAGCCAGGACGCTGGAACGCGGCCCCTTTCAGCAGGCACATCCTCGAGGAATCCGAATGAAATTTCCCGCGAACATGAAATCCGGGTCAGCCACTCCGGATGCATTCACATGATCGGCGTCAAACTCACCGACCACCGGCGGGCCGCCGAGGAGGTGATGGACAGACTTGTTCCCCTTCTTTTAGCCACAAACTCAAATCTTCGCCGGAAAACCGCGACTCACCTGTTACCACTCATTGAAACATGCTCCACGCCGGAGAGCGTTGCCCTTAAGGCCACCACGCCCCCTTGCTGAATAAATTCTTTCTGCTCTAAGCACTGGATGATTTTTCTTGCAGATTCTTCCACGGTCAATAAATCAGTGTCCACAATCAGCTCGGGACTAGTAGGTTCTTCGTAAGGGTCGGACAGCCCCGTAAAATGACGGATTTTCCCCTGCCTGGCAAGACGGTACATCCCCTTGTCATCCCGGGATTCACAAACAGACAAGGGACAGCGCACGAAAATTTCAACAAAATCTTCGATTTTTTCTCTGGCATATTCCCGCATGCAGCGGTACGGCGAAATGACGGACACCAAAGTCACCAGACCTCTTCGTTGCTGCAGCAACGCTTCGGAAACAATGCAACGGACATTTTTCATCCTGTCTTTTTTCGTATAGCCCAGGCATTTGGAATATTTCTGCCGGATGCAGTCTCCATCCAGCTGCTCGACGTTTACCCCACGGGCGCTCAGCTTCTGTTTGATCGCGTTGGAAAGAGTCGTTTTGCCCGAACACGGCAACCCCGTCAGCCAAAGAACAAAACCCTTTTCACGCCACATGATTCACCAAAACGGGCTTGAGCTCCGTGGAGTAGTCCTGTCGGGACATCGGATGATGCACGAAAGGCGCGATTTCCTGGTAGTTTTCGATGAGCTGGCAAAGCGGTCGCGTGTTCTGTTTGATCATGCAACTTTGAACCGGCGACGGAGGGACTCTCAAAAAAGGGAACACGGTCTCATTAAAAATTTCTTGCGCGTTTTCGGCGAGATCTTCGTAGCTGACGACAATGGAAAAATCCTTAAACCAAGAATATTTGAACAACCCCTCGTAAAAAGCTTTTGTCATTTGGCTATATTCTTTAAATTCCGCCGGCGAAATATAAATAGACGGCGGCAGCTTGAAGCCGTTTGTCCATTGCCATGTGTCGGTGGCTTGGGCAATTTTTAGCGAGACAAACTGATCGAGAATAGATTTTCTGTACAAAACGATGAAGCGGCCGTTGGGGAACAAAACCTTTAAATCAAATAAGGAAATTCTGTGAGAATCCAAATGGATTTTTATAATCTTGGCGCCACAAAGGATCCGCGGACAATCATGAATGGAATAAGCGATGTGTCGCATCACGGTTTTTTTGGATATAAACCGGCGCCGAACGCCGTAATACATGCTTTGATTGAGAATTTCTCCGGCAAATGACGCATTTGGAATGGAGTTTAAATAACTCAAAAGAAGGTTGCTGCCGGTTCTTCTGGTGGCAATCACGAATACCGGCTCTTTTTTAGTTCTTTGTTGTATCCGGTACTTATAGATTATTTTACACCGGTGAAACGCCCTCTTGCGGATGAGCTTGGTGCTGTTTTTGAGCCATTGGTAAACGGAAACGATGGGTGCGTGAATAAACCCCTCCGGATATCATCGATTAAAAAAATTTATTTTAGTGACCAAAACCAAACGGTAAGACGAATACTACGGCTGTGGGGGTGATCGAAGAAATATTCGGACAGGTTGATGGGAAACTACGAGGAAAAAGAAACTCAGCATAAAACAAAATACGGCCGTGGAAAGTGCTCTCTGGCAAGAATCAAAAATAAATCCCTTGGTCTTGGAGTGAAGAGGCCGCCTAAGATAATCACTGGGGAGGGTAACCCTCTTTTGGTTTAGATCGCTCGCTACGCCCAATTGCCGCTGAGCTGAGTGGCCCAGAGTAGGGTTGCGTAAATCAGTGATACTTAAGTTTTGGACAATGGGAAACCAAAATCGAAAAAGCGAAAAAATAATCATTAAAACAAGAGCGAGGGGAAGAGACTTTTTCATGAGATCAAGCGGCAGCAGCCAACACTAATTTTGATTCCTTGGTGGTGAGTTCTTCCCATTGACGGTAGGCTATTTGAAAATCCAACCGCGCCTGCCGCACCCGTTGCAGAGTGCCCGCCCTGCGTTCAGCCGAGTACTGGCTGATCTGTCTTGAAAGAAGCGCTTGGTAAGCTTCGGCGCTGGATTTCCAAGTCAGGAGTTTTTGCGTGAGCAACCCGTATTGCGACTGCAGCCTTTCTCTTATGCTGACAACGCGCGGCGTATCTTTTATTTTTATCAGCTGGTCACACAGGGCTTGGTTTTCGGCGGCCAGCTTTGCCTCCAAAATGCTGAATTTAGAAACTTTTTGAACATCCCATGCCAACCCCAAACGCTCTAAAACCGCAATAGCCCATTTACTCGGGTCCCAATGATACCAGCGAACACCGTTGCGGTAATCCGTAGGAAAACGGTGATGAAAATTGTGATAACCTTCTCCGCCCGTCAGAATAGCCACCAACCAGTGATCCCGCGCCGTTGCATGAATATCATAGGTGGCCTTTCCGAAGGCATGACAAACCGAATTAATGCAGAAAGTGGCGTGATAAACAAAAGTAATCCGGACGCAAACGGCAAAAATGAACGCGCCCAGCGCGTGCCCCATCAACGCTCCGAGAAACACAGGAAAAAGAATACCGGCCGTGAGTCCCCAGGCCACGTAGTGATTGTGTTGGTGCATGACAAGCCGGTTTTTTAGAAGGTCCTTGACGTTGTTGTAGTCAGGCTTTTGCTGCCACAACGTCATCCACCCGATATGAGCATACCAAAAACCTTTTTTGATGCTATAAGGGTCCAAGTCCGTGTCCACATAACGGTGATGGTCCCGATGACCCGAGGACCAGGTAAGCGCGGACTGTTCAAATGCCGCCGCCCCGAAAAAAAGGGCCAGAAACTGGACAAACTTGTTGGCTTTGAAAGTCGCATGCGCAAAAAACCGGTGATATCCCACCGTGATAGCCAAGCCCGTCGATGCGATGAAAAACAACGTCAGCAACACTTCCGAAAGGGAAACCCCGAAACGGTGCGCATACCAGGGGCCTCCGACCAACGCCACGGCCGTCGTGGCCGCAAAAAAAGCGATAATGGGCCAGTTGAGCTTTTTTATCATTTTTGTGCCTACACTCATTCAAGATCTCCTAAAGGGTATTCCTCTTCTTCTTGCGGTGTATTATACACGAAAAAAAGCTTCACGCCCAATTTATTGTGTTCGAGGCGGTGTTCGAGGCGCCCCTTAGCCTGTGTTCCTTTTTAGAACAAATTCATACCCGTATTGTTGGACCAGCGAAAAATTTTGCTGGATATACCGGTCTAAATAATGCGCCCCCATCGGCTGGCTGCTGGCATTCGGCTCGGAACAAATCGCATCCAAAATTTGCCGGCGGACAATGTATTGAGTCTTGCTTGATTCCAATTCGCGGACTATTTGCCTTTGAACGCTCTCTTGAGTGACATACCCGCGGTGCATTTCGTGGAACTTGGTCGCGGACGGCCTATCGGCCAGGAAATAAAACAAGGGATCCGCCGAACAGATCCGGTCATGCCGGATACTGCTGACAAAAATCGGTTCACTTTTTGGCACGTTTTTTACGACAAACTGTATGGCCTTTTGATAATTCAAGAATTCCTGCGGATTGTTTTCAGTGCCAACAGCCTCTTTCATGAAAGAAATCCCTTTGGCGGTTGGCAGCCCACAGGCCACGAAGTTTGGTTCAATCAAAATAGCAATTTTTGTGACACCCGGTTTGAAAGAGATCAACAAAACAAGAAAACAAACAAAGGGTCGAGCGACCCCCCGGTGAAATGGATGGGACCAAAGCCGCCGTATAAAAATTACGAATAAAATAACAGCCGGCAGCAAAGTCGCGAGAATGTGCCAATCGTCTGCGCGCAGTCTAGCTTGGTTTAAAAATAATAACCCCAAAAAAATGAGCAACGTGATGCCCAAGCGCTGCGGCATCGCGCACGCACGGGTTGGATTTAAAAATACGCGGATAAAAAAACCTACATAAATCAGCGGAGGCAAAATATAAGGCATCATCGCCGAGACTTGCCATAAAAAATCGAACAAGGATTGTGAGGCGAACAACCCGAACCGTGATGAAAAATTTACCGGATACGGGAGCCGGGCAACGCTTGGATAAATTTTTAATGGATATTCGACAAAATCGTACCACAGGTCGCCCAAAGGCACCTTCACGAGAAAATAGGCCGCCGCAGGTATGACGATAATCGCGAAACCCATGAGGTACCGATAGAAATTTTTCGAAGAAATCCAAAAAATCCCTGAGGCTAGCACAAGGAAAATATAAACGCCGATGTCCTGTCGAAAAAGAAAAGACGCTGCGACCGCCAGCCCACTACAAAAAAGATACTGGGGACTTTTATTATTCATAAAACCAAAAAAACAATAAACACCCCACAACCCAAAAAACAATGCGGCAGGCGCAGACCCGGGATAATGTGAATAATTCCCTAAGTACACCGCACTTATGGCCAACCCGATCATTGCCCAGGCGCGCGAATCAGTCAACTTTTGAACAAACAAATACACTAAACAACTTAGAAGGGTTAAAAAAACGCAGGAGACCGCTCTTTCGATTATCAAATAAGGGCCTAGAAATTTAAACAACAAAGCCAGCAGATAATAATAAGCGGGCGTGATGATTGTCATGAAATCGCGATAAGGCACATCGCCTTGGAGAATTCTCTTGGCAGCAAAAACCCAGGCGCCATCATCCAAATAGACCATGCCGATGTGGGCGCCGATGCATAAATAGGCAAAAGATGCCAAAAACATCGCCGTCTCTGCCTTAGGGAATCGAAAGCGCATCAAAGAATCCTTAAAAAAATGTTAGCGAAAAATCGAAAGTTTTCTATTCTTCAAAATAGGCAGCGCCTGCTGCACCACTCCCGGTTCTTCATAAAGCATTAGAAGCTCCTCTGGATCGGGCGGCTGTTTTTTTAGCATCGGCTCAACCGAGCGCATAAAATCCCTATTATCTTCAAAATTCATCCAATGCAATGGCAGGATCAGCATCAAGCTGGCCACAAGGACAAAAAGAATAGGCCGGAGAACCAGTGTCTTATGACTGAGAATACGAGTTAGCCACACCGCCAGAGCGGCCCAAAAATAACAAGACAACGCAAGATAACGTTCCGCCACGGCGTATGAAACACCAAAACGCGAGCGGGTCATGGCCGTCACCAAGGCGTTGCCCAACACAAACAGAACCACACAAAACAATCCTTTCGTCAAAGGGTCTGCTTGATTGGCGCAGCCCATGGCGTGAAACGCAAGCATGCCTGCCAAGATCAAACCTACAACGCCGAAAAATTCGGGCGACAATGGGAAAAAAAGCGCGCCGAGGTAAATAACAAAAAATTGGGCTGTCTGGATTGGCTGAAGAGCCGATAGCAAAAGAGACGGATGCTGTTTAAGATTCATGTAAGCGCTAAAGTACAACGCCAGACAAAGCGTGGCACTTGCCAGCCAGATGGCTGCGATCGCGGGAAAGCGAGAACTTTTGCGCGCTTGCATCAATAAGGGAATGACCGCAAACCAAAGCACCACTCCGGTCCCAAACGAATACGTCGAAATCACGGCGAAGAAACTGGCAAACACCCAATGTTTGACTGACAACGGCCGATGAGCCACCCACGTGATGGCGTACACGGCCGCTGCCGCCGATAGATACGTGTTAAGATTCATGGGCCAATTGATCGTTTTGACGGCGGGCAGTGAAAATGTGAATACCGAGGCAATCCAAAAAGCGGGATTTTTCCAGAATATTTTTTTCTCGTCTTTTTCCGCAAATCCAGCCAGACAAATAGTGGCGGCAAGAATAAACCCCAAGTCTAACCACGGAACGGCGCTTAAATCCCAGGACGTCCATGCCGCCCAGTAGGCCAAGAGTAGTCTGGGGATCAGAAGCCGGTGCTCGCTGTGTAGAGACCAGAAGTCCATGAACGTCGCGTGACCGCTTAAGATGCGGTCAACAATCGAAACAAGGGTCCAATCGTCGCGGCAAGGGATGTTCACGAAGAAAAAGGGCGTGGTTGCGGCAATGAGCAAGGACACAACGCCGCTTGCCACAAAAAGGCGCTTGAGCGAAAACCTTTTTTTGGCCAAGTCTTGAAAAAATCTCAAATAGTTCTAGTTCGGTTACTGGAAAATCTCATTGAAAAATTGTGTCATGGCGTTCCAAGAGCGCCTGTCCGCGGAGGCATTGTACGCAGCACCTTTGGAATTATCATTCCCCGCTTCGTGGATGGTGAACGAATGCACGGCGCCGCCGTACAGATGCACCTGATAA
>CAZVNB010000014.1:0-63624 GCA_964628355.1 uncultured Planctomycetia bacterium
AAAATTCGAAACCCTAGGAAGAGAGCAAATTAATTTACAACAGTTTGCATGAGTCCGCCTATTTTTTTTCCGATGGTACGCCCCACAGGCATGAACATTTTATCGTATTTAGGTTCTTTGAGTTTTCCATGCACATGGTACTGTGAAATTAAATCACCCGCCTGCTGCACCACCAACGGCACAAAACCTCCGGTGGCCGCTGCTCCGCGATAAACGTCATCGGAGTACTGGATGTTCATGAGCATGTCCAGCTCGGAATCGAACGAAAGGGCGCCGCGCAGCGACAGGTTCACGGCATCTCCCATCAGCGATAAATCCTCGGTGTAAATTTTTTTGTCGTGAATTTGAAAAGTGGCATTCATTTCCCGGAACGTGACCCAATCCAGACCTTCCACCTTCACCAGCGGCAGGTGTCCCATTGCTTTGAACTGTGCGGTTTGCCACAGAAGACCGTTGGTGACACTCAAGGCTCCTTGGCCGCGGTAGCTTTCCTGTGTCTGCAAGGTTCCGCGCATAGCTAAATGTGCCACCAAAATTCCCGCTAGGTTTTTTTGGGTCGGCTCCAAGTTCAGATCAAGCTTGGCCAAATCAACATTATTCAAATAAAGCCGACTATCGAAAAAAGTTCCCGGTTTATCCAAATTGAATAAAAACCGGCACCCGAGCGTGCCGTCGCCCAATTGTGCGCGCAAATACGGGACGTTGATGAGGCGATTTTTCATTCGGATCTGTATTTCAAGTTGTTGCAGGCGCAGCGTTTTTTGTAATTCAAGCAACGGAGTTTGAGCGTCCATTTTAAATTCCCAGTCTAGCGGCTGGTTCCAGTGTCCGATCAAAATAAAAGGGCCATGAAACGTTCCCTCGAGAATTAAAGATTTGAGCGCCGGTATTTTGCTGTTCCATTCTGAAGTTAGTCGCTGCATAGAAATTTCCGCGTCACCTTCAAGCCGCATCGAAGGATCGTTCCAATCGACGAGCTTGCCTTTGAACGAGGCGGACACTCCCGACAAAAATGCTTTGGCGTGTTCAAGCCAAAGCTCATTTCCATGCAGCGTGTAATCGGATCTTACTTCAAAATTTTTTGATTGAACGTGAAACCATCCCGGCGTGGCCTCCTGTTTGGGAATGAACGCGTCCAGCAAATGGGCAGATCCGGAAAGCATGAAACGCGCCTGGCTGATTTCAATTCCTTTAGCGTTCACGTGCAGCTGAGCGGAAAGATTCGAGCAATTGATTTTTCGGGCTCGGCTTTGCGCCGAAGCGTTTTGAATCGAAAGCATGTATTCGGTTGTTATTTTGGAAGGAGGTTTCAGGGAACCCTTCAAAAGCGTGATGGCCTGGCAGTCGCCGTCGATTTTTAAATCTTTTATTTTTTCAACCTCTTCGGCAGGCAAAAGGTCTATCAACTTGTCAATGGTCATGTGGGAACGTATCTGGCCGTCCAAAATAAGGTCATGGAAAGAGCGAACGGTTCCGGTGGCTTCAAAGGCCGTATCTTTGTATTCCCCGCGCAGAGTACGCACGGTCAAAAGATCCGGCTGGAAGTCCAAAAGCCCGGACAAATTATCCAGCCGCTTGATTTTAGATGACAAACCAGAGGCGTTGACACGGACGAGTTTTAGTTGCCCTTTGTACGTTTCAAATCGTTTCCAAATCGTATCAAAAACGCCCTGTGCTTCCAAATGCATCTGTCCGGAGTACTGAGCGGTGGATACCTGTATCGATGCATTTTTTAAATGGGCAGTGCTTTGAAACAAAACAGAACTCTCTTTGCCGCTGACCAAATGGGTTTTGAGAAAAAATCGTCCTTGCTGCAGCACTAGAAAATGTCCTTTTTGGTAGTCGAGCAACCACGGCGGCACTTCTTGACTCAGCGCGGATAAATTAAAATCGTAACGATCTTTTTCCAGGTCCCACCGACCTTCCACATCGACGGTTGCGTAAGAAGATGTGCCCAGCTTTATCTGTCCGTCAAAGCGTAACAGCGGGGGTTTCTGAAAGCCCATGCGGATATTGATGGACTGGATCACTTCCAGCGGGTCTTGGGACTTGTTTTGTCGGATGAGAAGGCGGCCGTTTTCAATTTCAATTTGTTCTAGATAAACATTTTCCGGTAGAAAAAAATCCGGGCCATTGGCGATGTTTTTAAGATTCACGGGGGGATTGTCTGAAACGGCCGGGACTTCGATCTGTCCCGAGATCACGGTTTTAGGGGGAGTCTCTTTGGGTTGCTTTTCTGTGGCCAGCGAATAGTCCCAAACGGGAGAATCGATGACAAAATGGTCGATAATAATTTTTTTCTCACGAAAAAAAGGCAAGATTTTTATATGAATAGAGAGTAAACGCGCGGAGAAAATAGGCGTTCCATCTTTTTCAAAAACTTTTAGGCGCTCCAACGTGAATCCGCGAAAGGGAAGGAAAATAATTTTATCGCAAAGCACTTTTTTGCGTGTTAGATGCTCTATTTTTACTAACGCTTTGTCCAGCAGGCGGCCTGGAAATAGTCCCACTCGCCAGTAAACGACGCTCAGCACGCACAAAACAACCGCGAGTGTAAAAAGACGAAAAAATGGCGCGCGGCGCGATTTCATGGGGTCATTATAGCATAGCAAAACTTCTTGATACGCTTTCGGCCATTCACTATAATGCGAGCATCATGAAAAAAAGAATAACCCGAGGCGTGTACCCTGGCACGTTTGACCCGGTGACTTACGGGCATATCGATTTGATTCATCGCGCGCTTGGGATGTTTGACGAAGTGATTGTTGCGGTCGCGCCTCAAGGCACGGACAAGCAGCCTCTTTTTTCCACCGAGGAACGCATGGTCTTTTTAAAAAAGGCGACGAAAAAATTGGGTCGGCGCGTTCGTATCGAGCCGTTTGAAGGTTTGGTCGTGAACTATACGCGCAAAATGGGTGCGACGACGATGATCCGTGGCATCCGGATGTTGTCGGATTTTGAGTATGAGTTCCAAATGGCGCTCACCAATCGCAAGTTATCCGGTGACATAGAGACTATTTTTTTGATGCCGCATGAGGCGTACGCTTATCTTTCTAGCCGGCTTATCAAGGAGATTGCCGCGCTGGGGGGCGATATTCATTCGTTCGTGCCTGATTATGTGGAGCGTGCGATTCGGCAAAAGTTCGGGAAATAGCCCGGGGCATTCGATGAAAATTCTTTTGAAAAATTTTCGTGACGATCAAAGCCAGGTTTTGGAAGAAGAGGTGGATGCGGAAGAATTGGACATCGACATCGGCATCATGCATTTTCCGGAGCCTATTCGCGTGAAGGCCGAAGCATGGAAAAGCCAGGAAGATCTCACGGTGCAAGTGCATGTCGAGGGCGACCGTTTGTTCACCTGCTCGTTGTGCCTGGAAGAGTTCGATAATCTATTTGAAAAAGACATCACCCTTCATTATGATATCAAGGGTTTGGATTCAGTCACGATTGACCAGGATGTCCGGGATGAAATTATGCTGGACCACCCGATCCGCGTGCTTTGTCGCCCGGATTGTCGCGGGTTGTGCGCTTTTTGCGGGGCCAATTTGAACGACGGCCTGTGTGATTGTAAACCGGAACTATAGAAAAGGAATAAAATGCCAAATCCCAAACGTCGTCATTCCAACGCCCGCACGCGCAAACGCCGTACCCATGACGTGATGCGTGCCATGGCAACAGCCGTTGATCCCAACTGCCCGCTCGGCGCTGAAAATTGCGTTCCGCATGCCTCGCACCGTGTTTGTCCCAAATGCGGTTATTACAAGGGACGTCCGGTGCTTCAAATCAAAACGAAAGACAAGAAAAAATCCGCGTGAAATTCGAATTTTACCCCTATTTTCCATGAAGCTTCCTAACAGTCTGCTCAAAAAGCCTCAGGTGCGAGGCGCGAGCGAGAGAGCACGGAGGCGCTATGGGAATAGCGTCGCACAAGCGAACGAGCCCGCAACGAAGCAGGTGAGGCTTTTTCAGCAGGCTGCTAATCGATGAGAGTCGCGCTGGACGCAATGGGCGGGGACGATGCGCCTTGTTCTGTCGTGGCGGGAGCAGTCGAAGCCGCGCGCGAGTTTGATTATCGTCTTATACTCGTTGGCGATCAAAATCTATTGCAGTCCGAACTTGAAAAACACAGAAATCTTCCAAAGAACATTAGTGTGCATCATGCGGGAAGCTACGTGCGCATGGATGAGTCGGCGGCAATTTCAATCCGCAAGAAGAAAGACGCTTCCGTCGCTATTTGCGCGGATCTCTGCCGTGAAGGCAGAGTAGACGCGATGGTGACGGCAGGCCACACCGGCGCGGCTGTCGTGGCTTGTACGCTGAAATTGAGACTTCTCGAGGGCATCGAACGCCCGGGCATTGGTATTTTGTTTCCCACGATTGGCACGCCGACGTTTCTAATCGATGTGGGAGCCAACATCGATACCAAGCCTATTCATTTGTTTCAGTATGCGCTCATGGGCGATGTTTACTTTCGTTACCTTCTGAGAAAAAATCGTCCTTCCATCGGGATTTTGAACATCGGGGAGGAAGAAAGCAAAGGAACGGAATTCACCAAAGAAGCTCACCAGCTTCTGAGTAAAAGCCGGCTGCATTTTATCGGCAACGTGGAAGGGCGAGATATTTTTAACGGGCGTGTGGACATCGTGGTGTGCGACGGCTTTGTCGGCAATGTTGTTTTAAAAGTTTCCGAATCCATCGCTGATGTGATCGGAAGGCTGCTTAAACAAGAACTGCGCAAAAATCCAATCACGCAACTGGGGGCCTTGCTTGCCAAACCTGCATTCAATGCGTTAAGAAAAGAGATTGATTATGCCGAACAGGGCGGCGCGCCACTGTTGGGCATCCAAGGCACTTGTATTATCTGTCACGGATCTTCCAACGCACGCGCGATCAAAAATGCCGTTCGTGTCAGTGCCGAGTTCGTCAAATATGAAATCAATCAACATATCATCGAAGCGCTTCAAAATAGCAAGGAATGACTTGCGCAGAGGTAAATAAAGCATGAGCCTTCGAGCGGCGATCGCCGGGTTGGGATTTTATGTGCCCGACAAGGTGCTGACCAATCGCGATCTTGAAAAAATGGTGGAAACCTCCGACCAGTGGATACTGACCCGTACCGGTATCGCTGAAAGGCGCATCGCCGAAAAGGGGGTGGGTACTAGCCATCTGGCCGCACGCGCAGCCGAGATTGCGCTCCAACGTGCCGGCATGAAAGCCCAGGAGTTGGATTTAATCATCGCGGCGACCACGACGCCTGATATGCCGTTACCTTCTTGCGCTTGTTTTGTTCAACAGAAAATCGGCGCTACGCAGGCGGCGGCTTTTGATTTGGGGGCCGCCTGCGCGGGATTCGTTTACGCTCTTGTGACTGCCGAGCAGTTTATTCGCAATGGGCATTATAAAAAAATATTGGTGCTGGGCGCCGACGTGATCTCTCCTTATATTGACTGGACGGACCGTTCCACTTGCATTCTTTTTGGGGATGGGGCAGGCGCCGCTATTTTAATGCCTGCCTCCTCCGGAGGTATTCTCTCAAGCGTGCTCGGCTCCGATGGCAGGCATGCGGAGTTGCTCAAAATTTCCTGTGGCGGATCAAAAACTCCTGCCAGCCATGAATCGGTGAATGCCAAAGGCCATTACTTGCGGATGAGCGGCGCCGATGTTTTCAAACTTGCCGTACGCGGGATGGCTGACGCGGTAACAGAAGCGCTTTTACGTGCCGGCGTCAAACAGCAAGAGGTGGCGTGTTTCATCCCGCACCAGGCCAACCAGCGAATCATTGACGCCGTGGCAGAGCGCTTAGCGCTTCCGAAAGAAAAAATTTTCGTGAATCTGCAAAAATATGGCAACACGTCGGCGGCTTCCTGCGCGATTGCGCTGTGTGAAGCAGTGGAGGCTGGACGAATTAAGAAAAAAGACAAAGTGGTGCTGGCCACATTTGGCAGCGGACTGGTTTGGGGTGCTTTGGTGATTGAATGGTAGACGTGGCCTTCCTCTTTCCTGGCCAAGGGTCTCAATTCACGGGAATGGGCAAAGATATCTATGAGACGTATCCCGCCGCCAAAAAAATCTATGACCGCGCGGCGGAAATTCTAGATTTTGACATCCGTTCCGTGTGTTTCAATGGTCCTGCCGAAACGCTGTCACAAACGCGATTCTGCCAGCCGGCTATTTTTGTCACCAGCATGGCAGCTTTAGAAGTTTTGAGGCATCATCCCAAGATGAAGCAGTTTAACGCGCGCTATGTCGCGGGACTGAGTCTGGGAGAGGCGACGGCGCTTTGCGCTGCCCAGGCAATTTCTTTCGACGATGGTCTGCGTTTTGTGCGCGCGCGCGGCCAGTTTATGGATGAAGCCGCACTTGAAAGACCCGGGCTGATGGCGGCGGTGCTGGGCACGGACCTGCCGGTGGTCGAGCAAGTGTGTATCGAGACAGGCGCGGAAGTCGGGAATTTGAACGCACCCGGCCAAATCGTGATTTCCGGCTACCGAAAAAACGTGGAAGAAGCGATCGAAAAACTCCGCGAGAAAGGAGCCAAGAAAGTAATTCCCCTGGATGTGAGCGGGGGCTTTCATTCGCGTTGCATGGACTCCGCTTGCGTACGTATCGAGAAATCACTCGGCAATATCTCGATTGGTCTTCCCAGAATTGAAGTAGTCAGCAATCTGACGGCAAACGTGGAGCGCGACCCGGCAAAAATCAAACAGAATCTTGTGCGCCAGATGAACCATCGCACGTTATGGGAAGATTCCATGCGTTTCATTCTTTCACAGGGCGTGCGAACGTTCATCGAATTTGCGCCGGGAAAAGTGTTAAAAGGTTTGCTAAAAAAAATCGATCCGAGCGCCGAAACCATTGCGCTCGGCACGTTGGAGGATTTTCATGCCATTGACGGATAAACGCCTGGACGGAAAAGTAGCCATCGTGGTCGGCGCAAGTCGCGGGATTGGCCGAGAAATCTCTCTTTTATTCGCCGCTCATGGCGCCAAACTCGTCCTCACCGCAAGAAATACCGAGCTTTTGCAGTCGCTTTCCGATGAAATTAAAAAAGCCGGAGGCTGTGAGCCACTTTGCGTGACGCTTGACGTAAAAAATTCCGAAAAAGTAGATGAAATGGTGGACAAAACGCTTGACAAGTTTAGCCGGGTTGATATACTCGTCAACAATGCAGGCGTGACACGCGATGGTCTTTTGCTTCGTATGTCCGATGAAGATTGGGATGAGGTTCTCAACACGAATTTGCGAGGGGCTTTTTTTTGTCTTCGGGCTGTGGCCAAACCCATGATGCGTCAGCGGGCGGGGCGTGTTATCAACATGGCTTCTGTGATTGGTTTGATCGGAAATACAGGACAAGCCAATTACGCCGCAAGCAAAGCGGGTTTGATCGCGTTGACAAAATCTGCCGCCAAGGAGCTTGGTTCCCGTAATATCCTCGTAAATGCCATTGCGCCCGGATTTATTGATACGGAAATGACGCAAGCGCTCAGCGATGAGATCAAGAAAACAATTTTAAAATCAATTCCGGTTGGTTTTTTTGGAAAGCCGGCCGACGTAGCCAGAGTGGCGCTTTATCTGGCGACGGATGACAGCAGTTTCATAACAGGGCAAGTTATTACCGTCGATGGCGGGATGGTAATGTAATGTGTATATATAAATGAAGGAGGAATGAATTCGATGGCCGATGTCGTACAAAAAGTTAGATCCATCATTGCGGAGCAATTGGGTGTCAAAATTGAAGAGGTGACTGATACCGCTTCTTTTGTTGATGACCTGGGAGCCGATTCTTTGGATACCGTGGAGCTAGTCATGGCTCTCGAGGAAGAATTCGGAATTGAAATTCCGGATGAAGAAGCGGAAAAAATGACATCGGTCGGTGAAGCTATTCGATATGTGGAAGTAAAGGCGGCCAAAAGCTCCAAATAAAGCTGCATGCCCTATTTACGTGTGGTGGTTACCGGTTTGGGAGTTGTGACGCCGGTCGGTAACAATGTCAACGATTTTTGGACCTCGCTTATCAGCGGCAAAAGCGGCGTTGATCGTTTAACCACGTTTGATCCCCACCAGTTTGACAGCAAAATAGCAGCCGAAGTTAAAAATTACGATCCTAAGGCGACGATTCCGATGAAAGAATCCCGTCGCATGGAGAAGTTCTCTCAATTCGCCGTCACGGCGGCTAAAGAGGCCTTCACGGATTCAGGTCTGGATATGTCCAAGGAGAATCCTTATGAAGTCGGCGTCCTAATTGGTTCCGGCATTGGAAGCCTGCGAATCATTGAAGAAACCCATTCAATTTATCTCGAACGCGGCCCCGAAAAATTTTCGCCGTTCATGATCCCTCTTCTTATTATCAATATGGCTTCAGGCTGGGTTTCTATTTTATTGGGACTGAAAGGGCCTAACCTTGCCGTAGTCAGTGCTTGCGCCACAGGCACGCATGCGATTGGCGAGGCTTACCGCATGATTCAGCATGGCCAAGCCAAAGCGATGATTGCCGGGGGAACAGAAAGTTGCATCACGCCGCTGGGTATCGGCGGATTTTGCGCGCTTAAGGCTCTCTCCAAACGAAATGACGATCCCAAAACGGCCTCAAGGCCGTTCGACAAAGATCGTGATGGATTTGTCATGGGTGAAGGTGCGGGAGTGGTGGTGCTCGAAGAGCTCGAACATGCCAGTGCCCGTGGCGCGCGCATTTACGGAGAAGTCGCGGGGTACGCGCTTAACGGAGATGCTTTTCATATGACTGCACCTCATCCGGAGGGCGAAGGGGCCGCTCACTGCATGAACCAGGTTCTCAGGGAAGCAAATATGAAGCCCGAAGAAATTACGTACATCAACGCGCATGGGACTTCCACGGAATTAAACGACAAGATAGAAACTCTTGCGATCAAAAAAGTTTTTGGCGGATATGCAAAAAAAGTTCAGATCAGTTCCACCAAATCGATGACCGGGCACACGCTGGGCGCTGCCGGTGGCATCGAATTTGTGGCTTGCTGTCTTTCGCTGAAGCACCAAACGTTGCATCCTACGATCAACTGGACCACGCGCGACCCCGAATGCGATCTTGATTATATTCCCAACGTGGCAAGGAAAACGAACGTGGATGTTTGTTTGTCCAACTCTCTGGGTTTTGGCGGCCACAACACTTCTTTGATCGTTAAACGGTTTTAGATAGCTTAAGGGCAAATGATGTCTCAATTGCTTCAGGGGAAAAAGGGCCTCATTCTTGGCGTGGCTAATAAGCGAAGCATCGCCTGGTCTATTGCGCAAAGCGCTGCCGGTGAAGGCGCGCAGTTGGCTTTTACTTATCAAGGTGAGCGCTTGGAAGAAAATGTAAAAGAACTTGCCGGCACTTTAAATGGATCTCTGGTGATGCCTTGCGACGTGATGCAGGAGACACAAGTCGAGGATACTTTCAAAAAAATACAAGAGGCATGGGGCGGGCTTGATTTTGTGGCCCACTGCATTGCGTACGCAAGAGCCGAGGATTTAAGTGGCGGCTACACCAAAACAAATAAAGAAGGTTTTGATACGGCGCTGGGCGTGAGCGCCTATTCGCTCACCAGTGTTTGTCAGAAAGCCGCGCCTCTAATGGAAGCTCGGGGAGGTGGAAGCATTCTCACGCTGACCTATCTCGGCGGGGATCGTGTGATGCCCGGTTACAATGTGATGGGTGTGGCAAAAGCCGCCTTGCAGTGCAGTGTGCGTTATCTTGCGTATGATTTGGGCAGTAAAAATATTCGTGTCAACGCCATCTCTGCGGGTCCCATCAATACGCTGGCCGCACGCGGCATTTCCGGTTTTACCGACATTCTCAAAATAGCGCGTGAGAAATCCCCGCTCAAACGAAACACCGAGCCTCAAGAAGTGGGTGATACGGCTCTTTTTTTATTCAGCGCCCTTAGCCGGGGAATTACTGGCCAAGTGATTTACGTAGACAGTGGCTACAGCATTCTCGGTATTTAATAATCGCCCGCCAACTACGCCCAAAAATATTTCCCAATAAGGGCGCGGGATTCAAATCCAACCCCAACATATAGTATCTCACTTGACGACCTACCCCAATCATGTTAATTTAAATCAACTAAAATTGACTAAGTTTAACCGGAGAATCACAGGTGCATTTTAAGAAAATAGAAATTATCGGTTTTAAGTCGTTTGCGGGAAAAACGCTTATTGAATTTGAAGCGGGAGTGACTGCTATTGTGGGGCCCAATGGTTGCGGGAAATCCAATGTTTCCGACGCGATCCGGTGGGTGCTGGGCGAACAAAGCGCCAAGTCCCTGCGTGGCTCCAATATGGAAGACGTCATTTTCAACGGCAGCGCCGATCTGGAGCCGCTCAATCTCGCCGAAGTATCTTTGACGCTTTCCAATGAATCTAGAATCTTCGCCATCGACTATGAAGAAGTGACGATCACACGGCGTTTGTATCGGTCCGGTGAGAGTGAGTATTTGCTGAATAAAAACGTGGTGCGTTTGCGCGACATTCATGAGCTGCTCATGGGAACAGGCATTGGCACCGAAAGTTATTCCGTGATTGAACAGGGCAAGATGGATGTGATATTGAATTCCAAGCCGGAAGACCGGCGCGTCATTTTCGAGGAAGCCGCAGGCATTACAAAATTTAAATCTAAAAAGAAAGAAGCGCTTCGCAAGCTGGAACAAACGGATGCGAATTTATTGCGCATCAACGATATTATTCAGGAGGTAAAGCGCCAGATTTCCTCCGTGGAGCGCCAAGCCAAAAAAGCCGAACAGTACAAAATCGAATTTGAAAAAATGAAAGATCTTGAACTACGGGTTGCTTGCCGAGAATTTCTTTTATTTGACCAGGATCACCGCCACAAGGAAGAGAGCCTCCAATCGCTGAAGCGTCAAGAGGTGGACTGTTTTTCGGTGGTACGCTTAATTGAGGAAAAATGCGTCTTGGAAAAAACCCAAGTCCACCGCATCGAAGAATCGCTTCAAGCAGCCAGCGCCCAAGAGGTATGGGTCGGGGCTGAAATGAGAAAAACTCAAGACCGCATTCTCATGAACCGCGAACGCGTCGGTGAATTGCTTGAGCGAAAAGGCAACTTGGTTCACCAGATGCATGGCGCAAAAAAACGCCTTGAAGAGCTTGACGTAGAAACATCCAACCTAAACAATCAGCTCGAGCGCGCGAAAGTTGAGGAGGCTCAAGGGGCTTGTTTTCTTGCAGCGGTGCAAGGGGAGCTTGATGCCGTTGAGGCGTCTTTTGAGACGGCGCGGCAAGAAGAAGGGTTCGCGCAATCCGCCATTCAAGATTTGTCACGGCGTAAAGCCGCGGAAGAAAACAGTATCGCGCGAATTCACGCGGAATTATCTTCGATGGGCATTCAATGGAAGCGTCTGAAGCAGGAAGAAGAATCCCTGCTCAGGGAAATTCAAAAAATTGACGAACGCCTGACTCTTCCGCTTTTTGATTCGGCGGGAGCTTCTTCGTTCAGCACGCTGGAAAACAAGCTGCGTGAGTTTAAAGAAAAGATTTTTTCAATTTTACGCGCGTGGTTTGAACGGCAGCTCGCTCATCCGGGCGCAGAAGAAGAAAGGTTGCTGGAAGGCGATATCCAACGCTTTTCCGATGAAATATCAAAACTCCAAGGCAACCCCGATACTCGTGAAATCGAAAATAGGCATTTGCGTGACTCTCGCCGCCGCGTGGAAGAAAAACTTTCCGGGTTGGCGGGCGAACTGGACTTGTTTTCGGCGCAACAAGCGTCTCTGCGAGAACGCGAACAAAACCGAGAGGCCGTCTTGCCGCAGTTTGTCGAAGAAGAAAGCGGACTATTGCAAAGACTACAAAGCGTGCAAATGTTCCGTACCGATAAACAGCGCGACAAAGAGTCCGTGCTTGTGCAGCTTGCCGAAACGCGTTCACAGCAAAACAATATTTCTTCGCGTAGAGAAAAAGCCGAGCGAGACCGAAATTGGATACAAGAATCCAGGCGAGGGCAGGAAGAATTGTTGGCGGCGTTTGAACGAGAATCCGAAGAATCTCTGATAAAAAAACAATCGTTGGAAGAAGAAAATAGTCGGTTGGAGTCCGATCAAAAGCGACTGGGTCTTGAGCGCGATGAAATTTTGAGAAAAGTAGAGGCTTTGCGGCGGGACCGCGACAAGGCGGCCTCCTTGCTGGCGGAGCTCGAGCGCGAACGACAGGAGAAAAACGATTTTTTGAACCAGGCGCGCCAACGAGTGCATGCGTTTGAAATGGAGAGTGCGGAAATTCGTTTTGCAATCGATCGGCTTAAAGAGAGGATTTTTAACGCCTATCAAGTGGATTTGGCGTTGCAGGCGGGTGTTGCCCAAACGGCAGACGCCTTGAGCGAGCAGATGGAATTGCCTTCTGACATGAATTTTGAACAGGCCAAGCAGGAAATCCAAAAATACCGTGAAAAATTAAACCGCATGGGTCCGGTCAATCTCGTTGCGATTGAAGAGCATGAGGAAATGACGCAACGGTTTAATTTCCTCACACAGCAGGAGCATGACCTTTTAAAGGCCAAGGAAGACCTTCATAAAGCCATTCAAAAAATAAACCGGACCACGCGTGAACTCTTCGCAGATACTTTTTCAAAGATCCAGGCCCATTTCTCGGAATATTACCGCCTTTTGTTTGGTGGCGGTTCGGCGGAACTGGTTTTATTGGATGAAAACGATATTTTGGAAAGCGGGATCGACATTGTGGCTCGTCCGCCCGGAAAAAAACTTCAGAATATTTCGCTGCTGTCCGGCGGAGAGAAAGCGCTGACGGCAGTGGCGCTTTTATTTGCATTATTCAAGGTAAAACCCAGTCCTTTTTGCGTGCTGGATGAAATTGATGCGCCCCTGGACGAATCGAATGTGGATCGTTTTTGCAACGTGCTTAAAGAATTTGTTTCCGCGTCGCAATTCATCGTGATCACGCACAACAAGCGTACGATGAACCTGGCAGATGCCATTTACGGAGTCACCATGGAACAAACAGGCATCAGCAAAATCGTTTCTGTAAGATTTTCTTCAATTTTGCCAATGGTTGCGCCGGTGGAAAAAGCGGAGGTCGAGGCGTTTTAAGAGCGAGTTTAGGGTTTTTGGTAGGCACGCACGCGATTTTTTCCCGCGCGCTTTGCTTCGTACAGCGCGCCATCCGCGCAGAAAATCAGCTTATCTTTGTCGTCGGCGTCTTCGGGATAGCAAGATACTCCGATCGATACGGTTGCTTTTTTGGGCATGCCGTCAGAAAACGCGGCGGTTGTGTCGCGTTCGATAGTTTCCCGCAGACGTTCGGCCAATTTCACGGCTTCGGATTTGGCGGTCCCCGGCAATATCGCCACAAATTCTTCTCCGCCATATCGCGCCAAGTTATCCTTGCGGCGTATCACTGTTTTTGAAATTGCAGAAATTATTTCCAGGGCGCGGTCGCCGGCTTGGTGTCCGTAGGTATCGTTATAAGATTTAAAGTCATCCACGTCGAATACAATCAAGCTAAGAGGCAGGCTTTTTGTTTTGGCCTCTTTGAAGGCTTCGGATAAAATTTTTTGGAAATGACCGTGGTTCCAGAGCTTGGTAAGCGAGTCCTGTTGGGAGGTGATGACGACCTCACTGTAGGTCTTGGCATTTTCAAGTGCCAGTCCTGCGTGATTGGCGAGCATCAGGATGCGTCTTAAGTCAGAATCCTTGAGCGGTTTTTTTGTGGTGATGTTGTCTACCAGCAGCACGCCGATCACGCTGTTTTTTCCACGCAGTGGCACCACGGCAAACTCCGTGATCCCCAAACCAATCAGCAGGGGATCGCATATCTGATGATTCACGTTTTCTTTCGGCACAACGGAAGGTTTATCGTGAATAACCGTTGCGGGAAGAATGCCGAAAGTTTTTTCGATGGGCAAACGGACCTGCTGCACGCTTTTGTTGAGCTCGATGTCAATGTTTTTGTTGGCTTTCTTATACACATCCAGCAGGCCTTCCAGCGTGATTTTGTTTTCCTCGATCATTTTCCAAATATGCGGTGAAACCTCTGGATGCGTAGGGCCTATGCCCATTTTTCCTTCCAGAGTCGTGCCAAACTCATCCACCATGAAAAGAATGGCGCGGTTGTAGCCCAAACCCTCGTGGCTAGTCACGGCGCTCAAAATCAAATAAATAACTTCATCTAACAGAAGCGTCGTACGAATTAGGTTCCCAATTTCGTACAAAAGCAAAAGTTCTTGACGAGTTTTTCGTAGTTCTTCTTGTAATCTAAGTTCTTCCATAGTAGGATATTACCACAATTTTTTAGGAAAAACCAATTAGCAATCCATCCATGCCGCCCATAGTCGCATCTGAGCAGCCCAACATCAAAAGCATGTTCGACCGCTTATCGAATCGGTATGACATTTTCAATCGATTAACAAGTTTGGGGCTAGACAATGTTTGGCGACGAAAAACTTTGTCCGGTGTGAGGCCAGGAATGCGTATTTTGGATATAGGTTGCGGCACTGGGGACTTGAGCCTCTTAGCGGTCAAACGGTTAAAGGGCCATGGAGAAATCGTCGGCCTAGATTTTTCGGAAAAAATGCTCGAGATTGCCGAAAAAAGGTACCAAAATTTGAGTTTAAGCTCAGGAAAAGCCGTTTTACGGTTTGTGTGCCGCAGAGCGGAAGAATTGCCTTTTGAGCAAAAACCGTACGATCTTGCGGTCTCGGCATTTGTGCTCCGCAACCTTTATGAAAATATGGATGCGATCTTGTCCGGCGTTTTTGAAGCGCTAAGGCCAGGCGCGCAAATCGCTTTTTTGGACTTTACCGAGCCTCCGGGACGCTTACGCCTGTGGTTGTGGCGTATGTACATGCAAACGGCAGCGGCTGTTTATGGAAATCTTCTTTTTGGCAAGGACTATCCAAAAAATTATATGACAGAATCTGCCCAACGTTTTTTAAAAGCGCCTGCTTTTGCGGAAAAATTACGTGAAATAGGCTTTGAAAACGTGACGGCGCAAAAATTCATGATGGGGATTATTGTGTTGTATCGCGCGGCCAAACCATTATCGACCGGCAAGGGATAGAAATTGAAAAAGGGTTTTAAGGATCTTCGCAGTTTCATCGAGCTTCTCGAAAAAAAAGGAGAACTGCTGCGTATTTCAAAGTTGGTGGACCCCGAGCTTGAGATTACTGAAATCACCGATCGTGTTTCAAAAATGAGCGGAGGGGGCAAAGCGCTTTATTTTACAAATGTGAAAGGCGCTCAATTTCCGGTATTGATCAATGCTTTTGGGTCTTACCGGCGCATGGCGCTGGCCATGGGCGCGACAAACATCGAAGAAGCCGCCCAAAAAATCTCAGCGCTTCTTTCCATCCAGGGAATGCCGAAAAGTTTCTCCGGTAAAGTGAGCCTGCTGAGACAGTTGGTGGATTTGTCGAAGATTCCTCCGAAGCGTATTTTGAGCGCGCCTTGCCAAGAAGTGGTGTTGAAGGAAAAGTTTAGTTTGTCCAATTTTCCCATTTTAAAGTGCTGGCCCAAAGACGGGGGTCGCTTCATCACGATGCCGCTGGTATTCACCAAGGATCCTGAAACCGGCCAGCGGAATGTGGGAATGTATCGCATGCACGTGTACGATGATCGATCCACCGGCATGCATTGGCAGACGCAAAAAGACGGCGCAATTCATGCGCAAAAAGCAAAGAAGCTTGGAAAAAAACTCGAGGTGGCTGTGGTGATCGGAGTGGATCCAGCGACGGTTTTTTCGGCGGTGGTGCCTTTGCCGTACGGTTTGGACGAGCTTTTGTTCAGCGGCTTCATTCGCAATTCTCCGGTGGAACTTGTGCGCTGCAAAACTTTGGACTTGGAAGTGCCAGCCGAAAGCGAAATCGTTTTGGAGGGCACCGTCGATCCGGAAGATCTTCGCGAGGAAGGTCCGTTTGGCGATCACACCGGTGTTTATACGCCAATCGAACTTTTTCCTGTATTTCGAATTCAATGCATCACACACCGAAAAAATCCGATTTATCACACGACGATCGTGGGAAAACCGCCAATGGAGGACTACTATATGGGCAAAGCCATCGAAAGGACCTTTCTGCCAATTTTGCAGAAACAAATTCCTGAAATTGTCGATATGAATTTTCCGATGGAAGGAACATTTAATAATGCCGTAATTGTTTCCATCGATAAAAATTATCCTTTCCAGGCGCGCAAGGTCGCGCACGCCATTTTTGGCTTGGGGCAACTGGCGTTTACGAAATTCGTTATTGTTGTGGATAAAAACGTGAATGTTCATGATCTATCGGCTGTCGCTTTGGCCGTGTTCAATAATATAGATCCCAAACGGGACATGTCTTTTGTGGAGGGACCGGTAGACACATTGAATCACGCCGCTCCGGTTAGAGACTTCGGGTCAAAAGTCTGTATGGATGCAACGGCCAAAACCAAAGAAGAAGGGTATGCGCGCACGTGGCCGGAGGAAATAGAAATGGATTCGATGACGAAGAAAAAGGTGGATGGCATGTGGAAAGAGCTGGGAATAAAAGATGAGCGCTGCTAACGTGAAAACCAGCCCTGACTCAAAAACACTGAAATTTAGCCTTACTGGGAATCTTGCGTTTGCCTATTTATTGGTCGGATTTTTTGTTTATTCTTTTTTTAGTTTTTTAAGTTTTTCTTTGTTGAATGCGGGGCCGCTTTGGGGAAGTATTTTGAATTATAGCTTTTATTTTTTTAATCTGGATTTGTTGCCGGTGCGCGGGATGCTTTTGTCGTATCCTTTCGTAATCGCTGGGCTGTCCCACTATTTTCCAGGTATCGGTAGTTTCGTTGGGCGTTCAAATTTTTTACCTATTTTTTTAATGCTGGTTTATTTTCTGTATTTTTTGGTTTCCGCTTTTCTTGGCCCCATCGGCTTTCTCCGTGTTTATTCCGCCTACAACGGATCAGTTCGGGGCAAAAAGGCTTCTCTGGGAATCATCGGATTTTTTCTGTTTGTACGTCTGGCCGAATTACGTTGATATGTTTCTACATTTTAAAAAAAACAGTTCTGCCCTCCCCCGCGAGGAAGTACGGTTTTTTGCTTCCGGTTGCGATTCTCCTTTTTGCCGGTGAAATTTTATTGGCTTTTTTCACATTTTATATAGTGCCTATGATGCATATGCAAGAACAGGATTTGTATGATACGGTACCATCTGCGCTTGCGTTGAGCACGCATCGTCCTTCCATAAACGAGCAGGGCAAACAATTTTTAATTTACAGTTTCTTTTGAAACCTTGGATAAATTTGAAAGACAAATTAACAATGTTTTTATCCCTGCACAGAGGACAAAGCTATCTTAACCTCATTCCGGATCTGAAGTACGTCGCGGCGAATTTGATACAATATACATTTTAGTGTATACTTTTGTTAGGAGGATTTATGGTGCAAACAATGACATTGAAGGAGCTAAGGCCGGAACTGCCGAGGGTGGTCGAGCGCATTGATAAGAGGCTGGATCGTTATGTGATTACGCGGCATGGCAAGCCGGTAGTTGTGATGATAGGCATCGATGATTATGAGGCGCTCATGGAGACACTGGACATTCTCAATGACCCGGTGACGATGCGCATGTTGAAACAAGGGGAAGCGGACGCCAAAAAGGGCCGGATGGTTCCCTGGAAAAAGGTAAAGAAATCTCTTGGTCTGGCGTCTTGAGTTTTCGGGCTCGGCGCACAAAGCCCTGAATTGGATTCAGAAACGAGAACCTAGTCTTTTTCCAAGAATCATAGAAGTTCTTGAAAGCCTGGGCAAAAACCCCTTTCAGGGAAAACCCCTAAAAGGGGAGTTGATCGGGCGATACTCTTACCGCGTGGGCTCGTACAGGATTATTTACCGACTGCATAAAGGGGAATTGCTGGTGTTGATACTGAGTATTGGCCATCGTCGGGATATTTATCGTTGAACATGACTGGTAAAATCAAAACATTTTTTGAACTGATTAAATTCGAGCATACGGTATTTGCATTGCCGTTTGCGTATTTGGGTTTGTGGATGGCAAAAAAAAGCTGGCCGTCTTGGCGCTTGTTTTTGGCGGTGACTATTGCGATGGTTAGCGCGCGCACGGCCGGGATGACGCTCAACCGTATCGCCGACTGGGCCATCGACGCAAAAAATCCGAGAACTAGAAAACGGGCGCTGGTGACCGGTGATTTTTCAATTTTTACGGCTTGGATTGCGGTGGCGGTTTCGGTGCTGATTTTTTTTCTGGCGGCGGCCTTGCTAAATCCACTTTGTTTTAAGTTGTCTCCGATTGCCCTGTTTTTGATTTCGGGGTATCATTACGTCAAACGCTTCAGTTTTCTCTGTCATTTTGCGCTTGGGGCAGTGCTTGGCATTGCGCCTGTCGGAGGATGGCTGGCGGCCACCGGGCATTTTTCCTGGCTGCCATTGCCGTTGGCTTTGGCCGTGATGGCCTGGGTAGCGGGATTCGATATTTTGTACAGTTTACAGGACATGGATTTTGATAAATCTATGGGGCTACATTCCGTTCCGGCACGGTTTGGCCTCAACCAGTCGCTTAAGATTTCATTTCTATGTCATGTGGCGGCCGTGGCATTCCTGGCGCTTTTTGGTTTTGTGGCGCAGCTGGGGATTTTGTACGCTTGCGGGGTTTTTATTACGGCTGTTTTGTTGAAAATTGAACATTCTTTGGTCGCGGACGGCGATTTATCGCGTTTGAACACGGCTTTTTTCACGATCAATGGCTGGATCGGGATTTTGCTTTTTGTATTTGCTTTCATGGATGTGTACCGATGAAAAAAATTATTGTGGGTATTACCGGCGCCAGCGGAGCCATTTTAGGTCAAAGGTTGGTGCGTTTTCTGCTGGATGATGGCAACCAAACGCATGTCATCATCAGCCCCAGCGGCGTGTCGGTGTTTGCCGAGGAGTTGGGAATAAAACTTGGTAAGTCCCACCAAGAAATCCGAAAAAACTTTCTCAAACAGTATTCGAATCATAAAAATCTTGAGGTAGTGCCGGCGGATGATTTTGCGGCAAAAATTTCCAGCGGCTCTTCTTGCATCGACGCGATGGTGATCGCGCCCTGTAGCATGTCCACGGCGGCGGCTGTTGCGCACGGGCTAACATTGAACCTCATCCACCGGGCAGCCAGCGTATCGATCAAGGAAAAAAGGCCTTTGATAGTAGTGCCGCGGGAAAGCCCCATGAGCAGCATTCATTTGAGAAATCTTTTGACGCTTTCCGAAACGGGTGCGTACGTGGTGCCGGCCACCACAGCGTTTTATCACAAGCCAAAAACAGTGGAAGAAATGGTAGATTTCACGCTTGGAAGAGTGCTTGATATTTTAAAAATAAAGCATAAACTGTTTACGCGTTGGCGCGCGACTGGCGCCGAAGAGTGATTTGTCATTGTGAGGCCACGAAGTGGCCGAAGCAATCTGATCGGTTAGATTGCTTCGCTGCGCTCGCAATGACACAAAGTGAGTGGTATGAAAACTATTAAAGAATTCGCGGACATTTTTGACAAAGTAAATGCTGGAATCCGTCTTTCCCAGGACGATGGGAACCGTCTTATCCAATCCCATAACGTCGTGGAGCTGGGCGCCATGGCTGATTTCGTCAAGCGTCGCCTGCATGGAAACAAGGCGCATTTCACGCATAGCATCAACGTAAATCATTCGAATATTTGTGTTTTGAGCTGCAAATTTTGTGCATTTGCGAAGACAAAAAAAGATAAGGAGGCTTATTCGCTGTCCGTGGATGAGATCCAACGTCGCGTCGTCAACGCTGCCAAACATGGCGTATGGGAAGTGCACATCGTCGGTGGTTTGGACCCGGATCTGAAACTTTCTTATTATGAAGAAATGCTGCGTGGCATCAAAAAAAATTGTCCCGGCGTTTTAATCCAAGCGTTTACGGCGGTGGAATTGGATTTTTATGCGCGTCTTGAAAAAATAGATGTACAAGAAGTCATCGACCGTTTGATCCAGGCGGGGTTAGGCGGCGTACCCGGCGGCGGCGCCGAGATTTTTAGCCAGCGCGCGCGCGCGCTTATTTGCGCGCCAAAAATCAGCGCGCAGCGCTGGTTGGACATTCACAAGCTTGTGCATCGCGCAGGACTTCGTTCCAACGCGACCATGCTTTATGGACATGTGGAAACACCACAAGAGCGCGTGGATCACATGATTCGCTTGCGAAACACCCAGGATGAAACGGGCGGGTTTCTCGCGTTTGTGCCTCTGGCATTTCAACCGGACCATACGGAACTTTCTTATCTGCCCAGAACCAGCGGTGTGACGGATTTGCAAGTTTTGGCCACGGCAAGGCTCTTGCTGGATAATTTTTTGCATATTCGTCAGCTTTGGAATTATGTAGATGAAAAATTTATCCATGTGGCGATGCACACGGGAGTGGATGATCTGGGCGGCACTAATTTTGATGAAACCATTGCCAAGGCAGCCGGCTCTCAGTCCAAGGGCTTCACTTACCAAGAGCTGGTGAAATTGATTGTGTCCAATGGACTGGAAGCGATGGAAGTCAACAGCACTTACACCGATATCCGTAAAGAAAGTTTGGTCGCTGTGGGTTCAGAATGAGCGCCTTGCTCCTGGGGTCCATCGAGTTTATCAATTCGCTTCCGGTCGATTTTGGTTTTTTGAGCGGCCAGATCCCTATGGAAGCCCAAATCCGCATCGACTCGCCCAATCATTTGAATGAGGCGCTGCAGTGCGGACAGTTGGACATCAGCCCAGTGTCGGCGTTGTGGTATGCGCAGCACGCGGGAGAATTTTTATTGTTACCGGAATTGTCCATTAGCTCCGAAAGTTCCGTGGACAGCGTACTTCTTTTTAGCAATAGGCCTATAGAGGAATTAAAAGGCTGTCCTATTGGCGTAACGGCCAAAGGACGAACAACGCCGGTTCTTCTGGAGATTCTTTGCCGGGAGCGTTATGGTTTTGCGCCACAATGTCATTTGTTGGAAACCAAACCTGGAATTTCTTCGACACAACCCCACGCTGTTCTTCTTATCGGGGATGAGGCCTTGGTATTCAAGGAAAGGCTGTCTCGTCAGCAGTGTTTTGTGACAGACCTGGCCGAAGAATGGCGTTCCTGGACGGGGCTTGCTTTCGTGTTTGCGGTGTGGGTGGTGCGCCGAGACTATTTTCTGTCCAACGCCGAACGCGTGCACGAAATTCATGAAAAGATTTTAAAATCAAAAAAATGGGGTTTGGATCACATGGACCTCGTGCTGGATGAAGCAAGGCGACGCACGGGTCTTTCCCAAGTTGTTCTGTCGCGGTATTTTTCGAAACTTTCTTTCGACTTTGATGAAAATCTGAAGAATGGCTTGAGACATTATCTGGAGTTGGCCCGCAAACTGGGTTTTTTAAAAACAATACAGGAGTTTGACGAATTACCCGTTATTGCCGATAGCCAAGTGTCCAGCGCCTTGACTGGCAACGACCAAAAAGGCCTCCGGATATGACCGTTCACGAGGTGTTGGACAATGCCCTTCAAGGCTCTCGCGTCACCATCGAGGAGGGGGTGAAGCTGTTTGAACAGGCGGATTTGTTTGATTTAGGCGCGGTGGCCGATACGCTCAATCATCAAAAAAATCCTGAGTCGAAATATCGCGCCACGTTCGTTGTGGATCGCAATATCAACTATACGAACATTTGCTACACTTATTGCAAATTTTGCGCTTTTTATCGTGAGGTGGGGGATACGCGCGAGGGGTATTTACGCACGCAGGAGGAGATCTTTCAAAAAATCGAAGAATTGTTAGCGCTGGGAGGCACGCAGGTGCTGATGCAAGGCGGTCACAACCCGGATCTGGGGATCGATTATTATGAAAAATTGGTGCGCGCCGTGCATCAGCGTTTTCCGCAGGTACAGGTGCATTCTTTTTCCGCCTCGGAAGTGCAGCATATTTCCAGGGTTT
The DNA here is from genome assembly GCA_964628355.1 of uncultured Planctomycetia bacterium. GTDB lineage: Bacteria > Omnitrophota > Gorgyraeia > 2-02-FULL-51-18 > 2-02-FULL-51-18 > CAZVNB01. Next base: position 21,904 of record CAZVNB010000014.1, read on the forward strand.
CCAAAATATCCATCCGCGAAGTGTTGCTCAGGCTAAAAGCCGCTGGACTCAACAGCCTGCCGGGTGGCGGCGCCGAGATTTTAGTGGATCGCGTGCGGCAACTGGTGAGCCCCCTTAAAACAAAGACGGCCGAGTATTTCGACGTGCATCGCACGGCGCATGAAGTGGGGCTGAAAAGCACCTCCACGATGGTGTATGGACTCGGAGAAACGATCCAGGAGCGGATGATGCATTTGGACGCTTACCGGCGATTGCAGGATGAAACCGGAGGATTTCGCGCTTTTATTCCCTGGAGTTTTGAATCCCAGTCCACCGAGATGAGCATGCCGCGTTGCACCGGCGCCGAATACCTGCGCATGATCGCTCTTTCGAGAATTATGCTGGATAACATACAGCACTTGCAGGCCGGTTGGGTGACTGAGGGACCGAAGCTTTCGCAGATTGCTTTGTGTTACGGCGCAGATGATTTCGGAGGAATATTGATGGAAGAAAATGTGGTGAGCGCCACCAAAAGCGATAGGCTTTACTCCGAAGTCAGCAAAGAGGAGGCGATCCGTTTGATTCGTGAAGCGGGCAAGCTTCCTGTCCAGCGCAATACCAATTACGAGGTGGTGCGCGTTTATTCCGAAGAACTGAGTTTTTTAATCGCTTGAAACTTCCCGTGAGTGCCCGCTTGCAATCCGCGCGTCCCTTTGTTTCGCATCCGACCAGCGAGGTGCACGAAAACGCCCAAGTGGGCGAGGGCACTCAGATATGGCACTTTTGTCACGTGATGCCGGGAGCTAAGATCGGAAAAAATTGTGTGCTGGGTCAAAACGTTTTTGTGGGAAAAGGCGCAAACATCGGCAACGGCGTCAAAATTCAAAATAATGTTTCCATTTATGACGGCGTAGTGCTCGAAGACGACGTATTTTGCGGGCCCTCTTGCGTATTCACCAACGTCAAAAATCCGCGCAGCCATATTTCGAGAAAAAAAGAATTCGGAGCCACACGGGTCAAGCGCGGGGCAACGATCGGCGCGAACGCCACGATACTTTGTGGTCACACCATCGGTTCCTACGCTTTTATCGGCGCTGCTTCACTAGTAACGTGCGACGTGCCGGATTATGCGCTCGTGTTTGGGGTTCCTGCTCGACTGGCTGGCTGGATGTGCCGGTGCGGGGAGAAACTAACTTTCAAAAAACAACGTGCGGGCTGCGCCCGTTGCGGCCAGGCTTATTCAAAAAAGAAAAACAGGCTGGAAACCATTGTCTGACCTCGCTGTCCCATTTATTGACTTTAAAGTCCAATCCAGGCGCTTAGAGAAAGACGTGAAGGGTGCCGTGGCTCGCGTATTGGATTCCCAGCAGTTTATCTTAAAAGAGAACGTTCTTCAGCTTGAAGAGGCTATTGCAAAAAAAATCGGCGCGCGCTACGCCGTTGGCGTGGCTTCGGGTTCGGACGCGCTTTATTTAGCTCTTTGGGCGCTCGGGATTGGCCCAGGCGATGAAGTGATCACAACGCCATTCACTTTCTTTGCGACTGTGGGGGCTATTTCACGCACCGGTGCCGAGCCTGTTTTTGCCGATATTGATCCCGATACCTTCAATCTCGACCCGTCAGATTTCGAGCGCCGCATTACTTCTAAAACCAAAGCGGTGATCCCAGTTCATCTTTTTGGATTGCCTTGCGAAATGGACGCTATTTGTAAGATCGCGGCTAATCATTCCCTTTTTGTAGTGGAAGACGCAGCACAGTCCTTTGGTGCCGCTTACGCTGGAAAACAGACAGCCTCGATGGGCGATGCGGGCAGCCTTTCTTTTTTTCCTACGAAAAATTTAGGCGGTGCCGGCGACGGGGGAATGGTGACGACCTCTTCATCGGATCTTGCCGAAAAAATAAAAATCCTCCGTGTTCACGGTTCGAAAAAAAAATATTATCATGAGGTGATAGGGATTAATAGCCGTTTGGACGAGATACAAGCCGCCGTTGTTTTGACCAAGTTAAAATATATTGATGAGTGGAACGCCGCCAGGCAAGAGCATGCGCGGCGTTACAGTGAAGGTTTGAAAGGTTTGCCGATTCAGCTGCCCAAAGATCGTCCAAAAGCCATTTCTACCTTCCACATCTATTCTATTTTAAGTGAACAGCGAGATGCTTTGAGCGAGTATCTGTCCAAAAAACGCATAGGCAACGGCGTTTATTACCCGCTACCTATTCACCTGCAACCTTGTTACGCTTCCTTAGGCTATCAAAAGGGGGATTTTACGGTGAGTGAAAGAGTGGCTTCTAAAATTTTGGCCTTACCGATGTATCCCGAACTGACTTCGAAAAACGTGGATTATGTGATTGAGGCCATCCGCGCTTTCCACGCATGATTTATATTTTTTTACCGGCTTATAATGAAGAAATCGCTCTCCCTCGGCTCGTAAAAAAATTCAATGAGGTTTTAAGGGAGGAGTTTCGATCCTACCAAATCCTTCTGTTGGATGATGGCAGTTCTGATCGGACGATTGCCGTCGCCGAAGAACTCGCAAAACGATATCCCATTCAATTGCTGCGTCATGAAAAAAATAAAGGACTCGGCGAAACGATGCGTGATGGTTTTGAGCATCTTGTAAAAATAGTCCAAGACGATGACGTGATTGTGACGCTTGATTGCGACGATACGCACGAGCCTGGATTTTTGCCGGCTGCCATCAAAAAGCTGAATACCGGCTACGACTTGGTGATTTTGTCCCGTTTTTGTGAGGGGGGAGGGCAGGAGGGTCTTTCCGCAACAAAAGTTTTTTTGAGTCAGGGTGCCGGATTTTTTTTAAAGTTGTTCTTTCCAATCCGCGGTGTCAAAGAATATAGCTGTAATTATCGCGTGTTTCGCGGAGCTATTTTAAAAAAGGCGGGCCGGGTTTTTGGAAAGGACTTTATCCGGCTCGCGCATCTGGGATTTGCAGTTTCGCCGGAAATCCTGATCAAAATGCGACTGTTAGGCGCTAAGATCAGTGAATCGCCGTTTATGTTACGGTATGGTCAGAAACCTACGCCAAGCAAAAATAATTCGCTTCGGACCATCAGAGGTTATTTTGCGATTGTCTGGAATTATTGGGGGCGGAGTTTGGGTTGAATTTAAGACTAAGCCAAACCACGCCAAAATAGATTCCGCAAGCAATGATCGTTAAATAATTTATTCTTTTGTAAAAGGCCAGAAGCGCAACTGCCGAATACAGAGTCGCCAGAAGCGTCGTTTTTGGCCAGTCTGACAAAACCAGCCACGGAAATGCCCACAGCCAATACCATGCCATCAGAGGGCTGATCAGCATCGTATAAAAACCCAAGTAGATACCGGCGAGGCACCGGAAAATTTTAGTTGTTTCATTGCGGGAGGAGTGGAGATACCGGAAGATGAGCAAAAAATAAACGAATAAATAAGAAATTAGAAAAATATATTTCACGACCATCCAATGCACATGAATACCAAGCTGCTCAAGCCCTTTTTGAAAAGCATAGGGGATGGAGCTGGTATAAAACCAGTTTCCTGCCTTCAATAAAGGGTCGAATGTCCGAGAGCCTCCCCAGATCGGGGCGAACAAAAGGACTAGCATAAAAAAATTCAACAAGAAATGGACGAGCAAAGATTTCCATATTTTTAAACGACATGGGGCCTCATTTTTTAAGATATAAATAAAATAAACGGGTAGAATCAAAAGGACCATGTATTTAAACGCGAATGCAATTGTCCAAAAGAAAAAAGCCCGGCCGTATTTTTTGGACAAGAGAAAATAAACCGAGATCACCGAAAAGGACATCAGCGTGATGTCGTTGTGGCCGTCTATGGCGGCATTCACAAGAATAAACGGTGAATAAGCGTAAAGCAGCCATCCGAGGTTGTCTTTTTTAAATTTTTTAACGATTTGAAAGAAAAAGTAAACCGACGGCGTAAAAATAAGAAGCAAGGAGAACTTGTAAAACCACACCATGCCGCTGATATTGTTTGGGAACAGCAGCACCGGTAAAGTTTGAAGATAAACGGACAGAGGCCCGTAGGCGTCGGTTTGGTTGGGCCAGGTGTCGTAAGGCCTTAGAAGATCGTTGGGGTACTCGCTGGGCGTGTGCAAATAGGGAGAATCGTGATAAATCCCCAAAATCCTTCCGCGCATGAGGTAATACATCATGTCCCCTGAAAAAACAGGATGCGTTAGGCAAAGGCCGGCGGCAATCAAAAAGAACAAAATCCAGGATGTCGGTTTTTCCACTTCGAAGTTTCGATTGTTTATCCAATAGAGATAGCTGAGAAAGAGCAAAACATATATCGTTAAAATAGCGTATCGAACCAAAATCTTAAGAGGAGGCAAGTTATCCTCATGGGCATAACGGATGATCCAGGGAATGAGAAACAAGAGAAGGCTGCTCAGTAAGAAATAACCTTGTTTTAGAGAGGATAATTTATTCGAGAGATTTTTAATTTTGTTTCTCATTAAACATTCACCCAAGCCAGGTTTTTAAACCGGCGTTCAGGCCGCGTGGTGCGTAACCAAACGCTTTGACCGTTTTTTCGATCGAATAGGTCCGACCATGGTAGATATTCTGAAGTTGAGCGTTGCCCCAGCAAGCTGATTTAAAAAACCGATCCCCAAGTTTCGCCGCCACGGCATATACGAAGTAAGGAATCGGAATAACCAGTTTTCTTAGTCCTCGTACTTCCAGCGCTTTCTTGATAAAGTCATTGATTGTCACGGTTTCAGACCCCGCGATGATAAACTCACCGTGTATGTTTTTTTGGACTGCCCGCAGAAGGTACTCCACCATATCGTCGATGTAAATCGGCTGAATTTTGCAAGTTAAACCGCCAAAGAGTGGGGCCAAGCAGCTCTTTTCGGCGGCATTGAAAAGACGCCCGAGGCCATGATTATCTCCGCGGCCGTAAACGAAGCAGGGACGAAGAATCAAGTGATTGGAGAAATTTCGCACGATATCCTCGGCCTCCCGTTTGGTGCTGGCGTAAGCGTCATGAAGGTCTTCGCGCAAGGCATTTTCAGTGCTAACCAATATAAAATGATCCACGCTTTGTTTTTTAGCGGCTTCGACGAGATGGCGCGTTCCTTCGACATTTACTTTTTGAATTTCTTGAGGGTCTTTTTCTCGTAAAAGTGCCGCCAAATGAATGACACACCGAACGCCTTGAAGTGCTGCCACAAGATTTTTTGGCGAAGCAAGATCTTCGACAATGACTTCGACGGAGGCGTTGTCTTTTATTTTTTGAACGGATCCGGGCCGCACCAGACAACGGACCTTGGAGAATGAGGCAAGTCGGGGGACCAAGTATGACCCAATAAAACCGGTTGCGCCGGTAACTAAAATCATGGACTTACCAAAGTTTAAAGCGAAGCTTTAGCATATCGAGCAGCATGGAGATGATGAGATTTAAGCGTAGGCAGTGGGAGTTGCCGAATTTTCTCCGATAATGGTGTACGCCTATTTCCTTGACCGGAAACTTGAGCCGTTTGGACTGAAGTAGAAGCTCCATATCTACCAGGCCGCTGTTTGTGTGAAAGGAGATTTTATCCAGAAATTTACGATGGATTAGTTTAAAACTGCAGTCGATGTCTTTGAAATAGATACCAAAAAGTAGGAATGTGAGCAAATGGAAACACCTGCTGGTAAAAATTCGCTTAAACCCCTCAGCACGTTTTAAACGGTAGCCAATAATTACGTCAAAATTGCCTGTGTGTTCGGCGAGAAGCGCTAGCTCTGATACGTCATATTGGGCGTCGCCATCGGTATAAAAAACCCACTCTTTTAGGGTGTTTTTATAACCGCTGATCATCGCTTGTCCCACGCCCATATTTTCTGAATGATGGACAACGCGAACTTCTTTGAATTCCTTGGCCAAACGGTCGGCAACCTCACCGGTTTTATCCGGGCTTTTATCGTCTACAATGATAATCTCATAATCATCCGTGAGTGTTTTGGCGACCTCGATGCAGGCGTGTGTGAGCGGTTCTACGGTGTTTTCGTCGTAATAAGCGGGAAAGAAAATACTGAGACTAGGTAACGGTTTATTGCTCATAGGGTTATGGCTTCAAAGCCTTGTTTTTGCGCATCGTAAAGTGATATCATAACTTATTCATGAAAATATTAAAATATCTTTTCATCCGCCGATGCCGTTGAGGCTTAAAATAGGTGTTTTTTTTCTGCTTTCGGCTTTCTTGGCGCAGGTCATCTTTTCCATGCGAGAGAAATCGCCGACCGTCGATGAGTTTGCCCATAATATTGCGAGCGGGTATTCTCATCTAATGACGCGTAATTTCAAGATGATCCCAGGCTCTCCGCCGCTACCCCGGCTTTTGTCCGCGATCCCGCTTTATTTTCTCAAAGCAAGGCTTCCTTTGGATCACATTTCATGGCAGCAAAATAATAGTCCTGAATTTGCCACACAATTTTTTCATCATTACAACCAAAACATGGACGAAATGGTTTTTTGGGCAAGGATACCCATCGCGATTTTGTCTGTTTTGTTGGGTTTGTGCGTTTTTATGTGGTCAAAAACCTTGTTTGGCGCTATCGGAGCGTTCACGAGCCTTGTTCTTTATTGTTTTTGTCCCGATATTATTGCCCATTCCGGTTTATCCACGGCCGATTTATCCGTGACCCTGTTTTTTTTTCTCACCCTCGCGTATTTTTGGAGTTATTTAAAAAAGCCGAGCTGCAAACACTTGGTTTTAACGGGGGTCGTGACGGGGCTCGCATTTCTTTCCAAATTTTCAGCCGTTTTAATTTTTCCTACCTTATTGATCATTGCATTTGTCTCAAAAAAAACAAAAGAAATATCGTTGTTGAAGATTTTTTCTTTTCTCGTCGTATGTTTTTTTACGGTGTGGGCAGGTTATTTCTTTGAATTAAAACCGCTGCTTAAAGACACGCCTGATCCTGCAAAAAAAGCTGCCCTGATCGAAAAATTGGGAGGAAAACAAGCTTTATCCTTCGCGGAAAGCACACCCATTCCGCTAGCCACGTTTGGCGTTGCATTTACGAGCATGATGTTTACTAGAGCCCAAGGAACCAACGCCTATTTGATGGGCGAATGGTCAAGGCATGGCTGGTGGTATTATTATCTCGTGGCTTTTTTGATCAAAAATTCGATACCCTTCGTCCTTTTTTCAGTATTGGCGCTGGTTTTTTTTAAAAAATTAGGATTGGATAAATTGACCACCGCTATTTTTTATGTGCCAATCGCCGTTTTTTTTGTGGTTACGCTGAATGATAAGGCGCAAGCAGGGATACGTTATTTTTTACCAATTTACCCGTTGCTTTTCGTACTTGCAGGGGGTGTTGTTATGTATTTTTTCAAGAAGGGAAAGATTTTTAAATGGCTCATGATCTTTCTTTTGGCATGGCATGCTGCCGAAGCGTTTTTTATATATCCTGATTATTTGGCGTATTTTAATGAATGGGTTGGTGGCCCAAAGAACGGGTATAAGTATTTGCGTGATTCCAATATCGATTGGGGGCAGGATTTGAAGGGATTAGGAGCCTATGTTAAAAAAGAGGGCTTCAAAGAAGTGGCGTTGTATTATTATGGCCCGGTCGATCCCGGTTATTATGGAATTCATTATCGGGTTTTGAGCCCATCCGAATTTAAAGTGCCCCAAAAAACTGTTTACGCGGTCAGCGTTCATCACCTGGATACGCTGGAGTGGACTGCCCACACTTTGCCGACCCAAAGAATCGGGTATTCAATGTATGTTTATGATCTCCGATAATACACCTCCTTGCGGGCAGACTTATTTTTATGTCGCGTTGGCCTTAGTTTTTTTACCACGGGTCTTTTTAATGCCAGTCACGATGCATAGCGATCTACTTTTTATTCATTACTTCCCTTATTTTTTGAGCTACAAGGGAGTATGGGATATTTATGGATACTTCGGCGATCATTATTTGTCGCAAGGATTCACTTATTATCCGCCGTTGCTTTATTACATCGTGGGCTTTTTTCAATGGGTGTTTCACTGGGTCAATCCGGGTTTTGATGAATTTATCAACCAGGCGCTTCAAAACGGCCCTGATCTTGTAGCTCGAGAGCATTCAACCTCTTTTACCACCAGCCGAATATTTCAATATGTTTTTTTTATGAAGCTGCCGTATCTATTCGCGGATTTGGGCTGCCTATGGGCGATCGGGCAAATTTACTCGGAGAAACAAACAAAAGCAGGGATGCGCTGGCTTTGGAACCCGGTACTTTTATTTTCCGTTTATATCTTCGGACAATACCGAATTTTTTCCGCATTTTTTACCTGGCTGGTTTTATTTGCTGTTTCAAAGAACAAGAAAATACTGGCTTGTTTAGGCTTTGGGGCATTATGTCTTTTGGAAAATTACCCCGTTTATTTATTTCTGCCAAGCCTTCTGATTCTGGGCGATGACTGGCGTGAGAGGTTCAAGCTTTTTTTCTGGATGATTTTACCCGTCGCAATGCTGTTGATACCATTGGCCATTGCTTCCAAAGGCTATGTATTTTATGCTTATTTTTCCCCGCTTATTGTGAAGACCGCGGCACAGGGAATTTTCAGGCATTATCCTCAAGTCACCGGAGTTGTCGGAAAGACGATGCTGGCCGGTTTTTATTTATTTACGCTGTTTGATTTATTGAAAAAAAATAGAAATGGCGCCAAAATAAATTTCCATAGCCGTTTCCTGTTGTTTATTTATGTGAATAGCACGCTACTTTTGGTATTGTATGCGGTGTCAACAACGATGATTCATTATTTCATGTGGATCTTGCCTTTGTTTGTTGCGCTTCATATTGAGGGCCAGCCATGGAAGGCGTGGTGCACATGGGTGTTGATCGTGTTTTTGTTTTTATTTAATTTGGATTCGCGGGCACTTAATTTGGGGCTCTTAAGGCCTTTAGGCGAGGATTATTTTTTGTCTTTACCGAGTTTACATGAATGGATGAGTCGCATGGGAGTGCCTTGGGGGATTGTTGTAGGGCTCAGCCGCCTAGGTTTTTCTGCGCTGTGCCTTTATTTTACGGCCAGTATTTATATTTGGAGAATCAGGCCTCTGCATAGGGCCAATTCTCGTTAAAGAAAGGCAGTGGTTTTACTCGATGACGGAAAAACCTTTTTTAGCGGTTTGTGGTGCCGGGTATTGGGGTAAAAACTTAGTCAGACATTTTCATGAACTCGGTGTGCTCAAGGGATTGTGTGATAAAAATCCGGAGACTCTCAAAGAGTATTCTAGGCTCTATCCTGATTTTAAAATCACGGATTCTTTTGAAGAAATTCTCGGAGATCCGTCTTTTGTGGCTATTGCGATCGCGGTCCCCACGAGGCACCACTACGAATTTGCAAAAAAAGCGCTGTTGGCGGGCAAGCATGTGTTTGTCGAGAAACCCATTGCATTGGAAGTGGCGCATGCAAGAGAGCTTTGTTCGATCGCGAGAAAAAAGAAATTAAAATTGATGGTAGGGCATTTACTTTTATACCATCCTGCGGTGCGAAAACTAAAAGAGATCATTCATACCAAAGAATTGGGCGAGGTTTATTATTTGTATACCCAACGCTTGAATCTTGGCCAAGTGAGAAAGGACGAAAATGCGCTTTGGAGTTTAGCGCCTCATGATGTCTCGGTCATTCTCGAACTTTTTCCAAAAAAACCAATCTCGGTCAGCGCTTATGGCTATAGTTATATCCAAACGCAAAAAGGGATTGAAGACGTTATTTTCATGAATTTTAAGTTCGCCGACGGCAAGGCGGCGCACATTCATCTGAGTTGGCTTGATCCTCATAAAGTACGCCGCATCACGCTGGTAGGCAGTAAAAAAATGGTGGTATTTGATGACATGCAGCAGACGGACAAGATAAAAATTTTTGATAAAGGCGTCGAGCATTCTTCCGTCGAAGAGGATTCGAGGCTTGCAAGTTCGATGGTATTGCGTGTCGGCGAAGTGCATGTGCCGTACATTAGCAATATCGAACCGTTGCGCGCGGAATGTTTGCACTTTATTGAGTGCATTGAAAAAAACAAAGAGCCCCGTTCGAATGGCAAAAATGGACTCGAGGTGCTCAAAATTTTACATGCCGCATCGCGTTCACTGACGTTGGGCGGAAAAAACGTCAGGCTATGAAACGTTTTAAAATCGCCGCAGTGATCGGTGCCAGGCCTCAATTTATCAAAGCTGCGGCGATCGTCCGCGCTTATAAAGTCCCCATTTTCAAAAATAAACTCGATATTTTTTGGATTCACACCGGCCAGCATTACGATCACCGTTTATCGAATATTTTTTTTAAAGAGCTCTTGATTCCCAAGCCCAAATATCATTTAGGCGTCGGTTCTTTGCCGCAAGGCGCCCAAACGGGACTTATGATGCAAAAAATCGAATCCGTATTGATCAAGGAAAGTCCGGATGCCGTGCTTGTTTTTGGGGACACCAATTCGACATTGGCGGGCGCTTTGGCCGCGGCCAAATTGTGCGTCCCCGTTTTTCATGTGGAAGCGGGGTTAAGAAGCTTCAATTGGGCCATGCCCGAGGAAATAAACCGCGTGGTGACGGACCGCATCTCCTCACTTCTTTTTTGCCCGACAACCGATTCGTTGAGCCAGCTAAAGCGCGAAGGGCTTGGACAGCGGGCTCATGTGGTTGGGGATGTGATGGCGGATATTTTATATTTTTACAAAACTAAACTCAGTTCATTGATGGAAAAAAAACCTTATTATTTAGCGACAATTCATCGCAGCACCAATACCGATGACCAAAAAAGACTTGAAAGTATTTTAAAAGCGCTTACGGATCTTAGGCATCGCATTATTTTTCCATTGCATCCCAGGACCCGAAATAAAATTAAGAGCAGCCCTGTCTTGACGCGATTGTTGCGGACGTCACTTCGGATAAAAATCATAGACCCTGTGTCCTATCTTGAAATGTTAAATCTCGAGAAGCATGCGGACGGGATCATTACGGATTCTGGCGGTGTCCAGAAAGAGGCGTGGATATGGGGGATACCCTGCGTGACATTGCGTCGGGAAACAGAGTGGCGAGAGACAGTTCAACGTGGCTTAAATACGCTTTGTGAGCCTGACGCCACGCGGATCAAGCGCGCATTTCAAAAAATGAAGTCAAATAAGAGTGGCCGTAAGAGCGTCTTATATGGAAGCGGGAATGCTTCAAGCCAAATTCTAAAGATCATGATTCAGTATTTATCAAAATACCATCGGAAGAAAATATGAAGAGAAGAAGAATTCTGATCACTGGCGTTTGCGGCATGATCGGCTCGCATCTTTTGGACAAGCTTCTTAAAAACGGAGAAAACGTGGTCGGCGTGGACAATCTCTCTTTTGGAAGGATGGAGAATATCCGCGCCCATATCGGAAATTCCAATTTCAAGTTTCAGAAGATGGATATTTGCAATACTCGTGCGTTCCAGCGTGTCGCAGGAAAACCTCATACCATTTTTCATTTGGCCGCTGTTAAGAAGATCGGTGAAAAAGACGCATCGTTGGCGACGTTGATGGGGAGTGCCGTTGCCATGGAATCGGTGCTTCGGGTCGCTAAAGATTGCGGTGCAAAAATCATTGTGGGGTCCACCTCGGATGTGTACGGAGTTTCAGAGGCTCTGCCGTTTAGGGAAGACGGGGATTCAGTGATCGGTCCTTCCACGGCCAAGCGTTGGGCGTACGCGGTGTCAAAGCTTTTTTGCGAGCATCTGGCGATGAGTTATCACAAGGATTTTGGCGTGCCCGTCGTGATTTTGAGGTATTTTGGCGCGTTTAGCGAACGCTCAAGCGTTTCTTGGAGCGGAGGGCATATCCCTATTTTTATAGATGCGATCTTGAAAGGAAAGCCAGTCATAATCCATGGCGACGGCAAACAAACGCGCTCGATGGCTTATGTTTCGGATGTGGTTTGCGGAACGATCCTGGCGATGGAGTCCTCGAAGGCTATTGGAGAGATCATTAATATCGGCAACGACGAGGAAGTCAGCGTGCTTCAGTCGGCAAAGATGATTCATAAGCTTTCCGGCGTCAAGACGGAGTTGCGTGTGAAGTTCGTGCCGATTAAAAAAGTATTTGGTACGTATAAAGAAATCCAGCGAAGAGTTCCTTCGCTCAAAAAAGCAAAAATGTTGCTCGGTTATTCGCCGCAAGTGACCCTTCAAGAGGCATTGCTCAAAGTGATTGACTGCCGAAAACGCGTTTTATGATCATTTTTGTTGTTCCCGCCTACAATGAGGAACAGAATATAGGCTCTCTGATCGAAGAAACTCATGCCTATGCCCAGCGCGAAGCGCTTGATTATCATTTGATCGTTGTAGATGATGGCAGTACGGACAAGACGGCGGAAATAGTTTATGAAAGAAGTCGGGGCTTGCCTTGCACGTTAGTCAATTATCAACCCAATTGCGGCGTGGGCGAGGCATTTCGTCAAGGGCTTAAAAAGGCGCTCAGCCTTTCCAAGGCAAAGGATATTATTGTTACCAAAGAGGCGGACCGAACCAGTGACTTGAGCATTTTGAAGGCGTTGATCTCAAAAATCCAATCCGGCGCCGACGTGGCGCTGGCTTCCTGCTATGCCAAGGATGGCGCGGTGACCGGGACGAGCTGGGATCGCAGGTTTTTAAGCCGGTGTGCAAATATTCTGATCTATTCGGTGTTTCATATCCAAGGAATTCATACCTACAGTTCTTTTTATCGCGCTTACCGGCCGTCCGCGCTTCAGGCTGTTTGGGAGCGGTACGGCGATTTTTATGAAGAAACAGGTTTTGTGTGTGTGGTGGAGCTTTTGGTGAGGCTTTCCAGGCTTTCCATGAAAATTGTCGAGGTGCCGATGATATTGCAGGCAAATCGTCGAGTGGGCCAAAGCAAAATGAAAATCGGAAAAACGATTTTAGGCTATCTCAGGGTGATCGGCCGCAATGCCGCCTTCCGTCAATTATAAAAAAGCTGCCATAGGTGTTTTTTTTCTCGCGTTTCTCGTCAGGACGATTTATCTGAACATTCCCCTGATTGAGCCCTACAACAACATCACCCGCCAGACGGTGGTAGGCATGGTCGCGCGGAATTTTTATCAGCACGGATTTAACTTTTTTTATCCGGAGCTTGATGACAATGGCGCGGGACCGTATCTTTTTAATGCGGAGATGCCGGTTTATTCATATCTGATGGCGATCGGTTATTGGCTGGTGGGTGGAGTCAAAGAATGGGCCGCACGGCTTGTCTCGGTCATTTTTTCCATGGGAATGCTGTGGATTCTTTATCGTTTTGTCCGGCGTCTTCACGGGGAACAGATGGCGTTTTTTACACTCTTAATAGCGGCTTTTTGTCCATTGAATGTGGCGCTCAGTCGTTCCATTCAACCGGAGGCCACAATGCTTTTTGCGTCCGTTGGCGCGATTTATGCTTTTTATCTTTATCAAGAAACGGGCCGGTTACGTTATTATTGGACGTCCGCGGTTTTTATGGCACTGGCCTTGGCTGTCAAAGCTTACACCGTGTATCTTTTTTTGCCGCTGGCGCTCTGGGTCTGGAAAAAACAACGCGCGCGAATATTCACAGACTATCGGAATTATTTTTACCTTCTTTTTTCCTGTTTGCCGCTGGCGTGGTATGTTTCAATGTGGTTTGCCGGCAAGCACCAAGCCCTTGCTTACTCGACTATTTCCTACATTCATGGCAGAGGGGAGGATTATTCTAATATTCGGGACATCTTCTCGTTTTCTTATCTTTACAAAACGTCCAAGATTTTTGTTTTACATATTCTGACACCTGCCGGCGCGTTATTTTTTATAATGGGTTTTTTTGAGCGTAAAAAAGAAGAAACGGATTTTTTATTTCGCGCGTGGTTTTTTTCCATCGCGCTGTTCCTTCTAATTTTTTGGCGGACGGCTGTCGAACATTCGTATTATCAGCTTCCACTCGTGCCCGCCGTTTCGTTTTATATCGCAAAAGGTATCGTGCGGGCACTGGAGAATCTATCTTTACGCCGCGTAATTTGTCACCCATTTTTTTTGACGGCAATCGGGGCAGTTACGCTTGTAACGCTTTTTCATTTTTATCAGCGTCTCTACTTTATTCCGAAAGAATTGCACGTGATCGTGGAGGCTGGTAAGGCGCTGGACCGCATCGCACCCAAACAAAGTTTAGTGATTGGAAGTTATGAAAGCAGTCCCGCGCAATTATACTACTGCAACCGCAAAGGCTGGGCGTTTGATATGCGCCAAAGAACTGATGATGAGCTGATCGGTCGTTTTGAGGCGTTGCACGCTAAAGGTGCATCTTATTTCGTGATCTCTAATCTTAAAGAAATTTTTTTAGCGCAAGGTTTTTATCGATATCTCAAAGACCACTACCCTATTTCCGAAGAAACACCGCGATACCTTATTTTCAAACTCTCTGCCCAGACTTCCTAAAAGATAAAATTTGAGTACTAATGACATCTAATAATATCTATTGACATCCAGTGAAAATATCATTACCTTGAATATTTGAGGAAGTTATGGAAATTAAAGAAAATGAAGTTTATACACACGAAGAAACCCAAGCACTGCTGAAAGTCAGCGCGAGTACGGTCACGCGCATGATTAAAAAAGGGTTGATCCGGACTGCAAAAGTGGGCAAACAGTACCGCATTATGGGTAAAGAACTTCTGAGGATATTGTCGCCGGAGCTTGAGGATAAGGTGGGAAAGGTCTACAACAAGGCTCGGAATTGGGCGCATGCCGACGTTGACGATAAGCGGGGGGTTCAATGAGCATCCACGGAAAAAATATTTTGATTACGGGCGGAACCGGATCGTTCGGAAAAAAATTTGTGGAAATCGCGCTGAAAGAAAGTCCTCCGAAACGCCTTGTGGTTTTTAGTCGTGATGAGTTTAAGCAACACCAAATGCAGCAACAGTTCGATCACCCTTGCATGCGTTATTTCATCGGCGATGTTCGCGATGCCGAAAGGCTCCGCCGTGCGATGTATGACATTGATTATGTAATTCATGCGGCGGCACTGAAGCAGGTTCCGGCGATAGAATACAATCCATTTGAAGCGGTCAAAACGAATATTATTGGTGCTGAAAACGTGATCAACGCGGCGATCGATTGTGGAGTTAAAAAGGTGATCGCGCTCAGCTCCGACAAAGCGGTAAACCCCATCAACATGTACGGCGCGACCAAACTTTGCGCCGATAAGATGTTCATTTCCGGCAATAGCTATGCGGGCGCTTCAAACACATCTTTCAGCGTGGTGCGGTACGGCAATGTTATCGGATCTCGGGGGAGTGTGGTGGAAGTTTTTAATCATTTGAAATCCACGGGAGTCGTACCAGTAACGGATAAACGAATGACAAGATTTTGGATTACGCTTGAGCAGGGAGTAAAGTTTGTTCTGGAAAATCTTGAAGAGATGCAGGGCGGTGAAATTTTTGTGCCCAAGATTCCGAGCATGAAAATCATGGACCTTGTGGCGGCAATTGCTCCGAACTGCAAAGTGAAAACCATTGGTATCCGGCCAGGCGAAAAACTGCATGAAGTTCTTTTGACCGAAGACGATGCAGCTCACGCGTTGGAATTTAAAACAAAATTTATTGTTCAGCCTGAGTTTTTACCTGAAAAGAAAAAAGTTTGGAAAGACGTGAAAACTGTACGGCCTTTTTTCAGATATTCTAGCGATACCAATACCCAGTGGCTTAGCGTCCCGGAACTCAAGAAATTGATTCATCATTGACGGAGTGTCGGTGAAAATTTCCGTGCTTGGGGATAGCGGCCTTCTGGGCCAGGCGCTTGTTCAAAGATTTTTATCAGGTACGGATGAAGTGCTTGGAATTTCTTCCGGTGATTTCACAGGAAATCCTCACCGGGTATGGAATGAAGCAGGCTATCGGCATCAAAAGATCGATATTTTAAAGCAGAGAAAGTTGTTTTATAACATCCTAGGTCATTTTAAACCGCAGCTTTTAGTAAACTGCGCGGCATTGGTGGATTTGGGTTTTTGTGAGAAAGAACCCGGCCTGGCAGAAGCATTGAATTCATGCGTTCCGGAAGATTTGGCCAAATTTACGAAGATGGAAGGGATCCGTTTTATTCATATCTCAACGGATCAAGTGTTCGATGGAAAAAAGTCCAGCCCTTACCTGGAAACCGATACAGCCAAGCCTCTTCACGTTTATGGCCAAACAAAATATGTGGGTGAACAAAAAACAATGGAGCGAAACCCAACCGCTTTGGTGATACGAACGAATATTGTGGGTTTTCGTGACCGCCAGGACCGACCCACATTTGCGGAGTGGTTGAGTGAAACTTTGCGGCGGAGAGAGCCCATTTTGTTGGCCGATGATTTTGTGACAAGTTCCGTGCATGTGGACGCGCTTTCCCAATGGATCGTGAGTGCGCATCAACGCCGGCTTGAGGGACTGTTTCATTTTGCCACCCGCGACAGCGCTTCCAAATATGATTTTGGACGCCAGTTTGCTTTGAATGCCGGTTTGGATTTTGGGACCGTGAAGAAAGGAAAACTTAGTCAGTTGCAACTTAAACCGGAACGTGCACCGTATCTGGCACTCGATGTCCAACGTGGTGAGAAGATGTTGGAGATGTCATTGGAAACTATCGCTGATACAACGCGTCGCTTAGCGCGAGATTTTCAATCCAGACAGAAAAAAAGATGAATAGGCATAAAAGTAAAATCAAAAGAGAAACGACTCTGAATGTGCAGGGACGACTGATCGGTTTGGCGCACCCCACCTATTTTATAGCGGATATCGCGGCGAATCATGATGGAAACCTTGAAAAAGCCAAGAAGTTGATTTCGCTGGCAAAGCAAGCCGGAGCTGACGCGGCTAAATTCCAGCATTTCCAAGCGGACAAAATTGTGAGTCGCCATGGTTTTGAGTCCTTTGGGAGCCAGCTATCGCATCAGTCCCGATGGAAGAAATCGGTTTATCAGGTTTATCAAGAAGCCAGCGTCCCATGGGAGTGGACCAAGAGCTTAAGGGATCACTGCCAAAAGGTGGGCATTCATTTTTTTTCGGCGCCGTACGATCTTGAAGTTATTGACAAGTTGAATTCATATATGCCCGCCTACAAGGTAGGTTCTGGAGACATTACTTGGCATGAATCCTTAGAACGAATGGCTTCCAAAAAAAAACCCATATTTCTGGCGACGGGCGCTTCCTCCATTGAAGAAGTCAGTCGGGCGGTCCAGATCATCACCAAAATTAATCCGCGGCTTTGCTTGATGCAGTGCAACACCAACTACACCGGCAGTCGTGATAATTTCCGTTATATTCATCTCAATGTATTGAAGGCCTATGCCCGTAAATTTCCAAATGTTGTGTTGGGTTTAAGCGACCACACCCCGGGACACGCGACGGTATTGGGAGCGGTGGCTCTGGGCGCACGTGCTATTGAAAAACATTTTACCGATAGCCGTAAAAATACAGGTCCGGATCACGGTTTTTCAATGGAACCGGGGGATTGGAAGGAGATGATCGATAGGACGCGCGAACTTGAAATGGCGCTCGGGATCGAGCAAAAAAAAATTCAGCCAAATGAAAAAGAAACGGTGTTGATCCAGAGGCGTTGTTGCCGCGCAGCGCGGGATCTTAAACCCGGCGATCTGGTTCGGCGCCAGGACATCGATGTATTAAGGCCCATGAAACCCGGCTCCCTGACTCCGCCGGAAATGCACGGCCTCATCGGCAAAAAAATTAAACGCTTCGTTCCGAAAGGTGAAGCGTTGATGAGTCATTGGTTTTAAATGTCCAATTCCCACTCGGTGGATAAAAAAATAGGCAAGCCGATGAATATTAGTCGGTTTAAACAGAGTGCCCTCCAAACCCAAAACCTCGAGAAAATACAGAAGGAATTTAGCCGACTAGCCCGTTACGTTATTTCGTCGCCAAGCAAAGTCCAGGTCAAGCATTGCTATGTCTGCGAATCTTCCAGAAGACAGAAGGCGGGTACGGTTTACGGGATTGATTATTTGAAGTGCCGCGATTGTAGCCATTTCTATTCGAATATTCGTCTGAGCCAGGACGGGATGGAGGATTATTATAAAAAAAATCAAAACTATTCCGCAGATTACGCAAATCCCTCAACGTATCGGTATCGCTTAAAGGAAATAGCACTGCCTAAAGTCCAATTTGTGCAGGCTTATGTCAAAACCAAGCGAAAACGCTGGCTTGATGTCGGCAGCGGAATTGGGGATATGGTGGTGGCAGCCAAAAGAAAGGGGTTTGATGCGCAAGGAATAGAAATCAGCGAGAAATCAGCCCGGTTTGCTAAAAAAGTTTTTGGCATCGATATCTCATCAGAAACCCTCAAGAAGGTTTTGGAACGGGAGGGCGAGGGGGCTTTTGACGTTGTTTCTTTTTTCGGAGTTCTTGAGCATATCCCAAATTTAAAAGAACAAGTGGCGTTGACCACGCGCCTTGTTTCAAAAAATGGCCTTTTGGTGATTGAAGTTCCCAATGCCAATAGCATTTCGACTTTATCCGATTTTTTGTATCCCGACCAGGTAACGCGTCATATGTATCCGCCTTTTCATATCATGGCGTTCACAAAAAAAAGTTTGTTCCGATTTGTTCGGAGTGCTGGGTTTAAACCGGCGGCTTTATGGTATTTTGGCCTTGATTTTTATAATCTTTTGATCCATTGGGGAATGCAATCCGAGCGGATGATGCGCGGGCCTTTGGCGGATTTTCTAATTTCCTGCAATAATCAGTTTCAGGAGGTCATTGACCGTAACGAAATGAGCGATGAGATGATCCTCGTTTCGCGAAAAAAGTAGCCCGTGGCTACGGCGACTGAATTTTCATTGATTGTAACCTGCTATAATTTTGAAGAGTATCTTGGCGAATGCCTCGAGTCCCTTATCCAGCAGCAGTATGAACCTAAAAATTTTGAAATTATCTGCGTCGATGATGGAAGCACGGATGGATCGCCAGAAATTATAAAAGAGTATCAGAAAAAATCAGACTGCCTAATCCCCATTCGACTAAATAACTCAGGTCTTGAAAAGGCGTGTAACGCGGGAATTCAGGTCGCCCATTTCAAACGCGTTGTTCGCGTCGACTCCGATGACATGCTGGCGACTAATTTTTTAGCGGTGATGAATCAGGCGATTTTGACCCGACCCGATTTTGATTTTTATTATTGCAAAAATTATTACGAATATTATTCGCCCAATGAAAACTTCGCCAAAATACTCCCGGATTTTGATGTTGAGGAAATTTTCAAAAGGGGCGATTTTTTTGCAACCGGAACGGTTTATCAAAAAAAAGATCTTGCTCAAATAGGTTTTTTCCCAGAAGGGATTAAAAATTGCGGGCTTGAGAATTATAGCGTGATACTTGCGATGCTTGAGGACGGAAAAAAGGGGCTCGCCGTTCCCGGGACTTTTTTTAGTTATCGTAGGCACAAGACCAATATGAGTACGCTGAGACGCCAGTCGATCATCGAGTATGGAAAAAAATTGCTTAGAAAGCACAACCGTGTTTTTCAAACTAACCCGTATCATCCTTACGGATTGAAGCTTGTGGCGGAGGAAACTAAAAAGTGAAGTCTCGAATGTCACAACGGCGTGTTGCGACGGTGGAAGCGCGCATGGCCTCGAGTCGTTTGCCGGGAAAAATCTTGAAGAATATTTTAGGAAAATCAAGCCTCGAGAGGCTTGTGGAGAGGGTGCGCCGCTCAAGACTGATCGACGAAGTGGTGGTGGCGACGACGATCAATCCGCAGGACGATGCGGTGGAGACGTGGGCAAAAAAAACGGCTGTCTCTTTTTATCGTGGCAGTGAAGAAGATGTTCTTTTGAGAGTGCTTGAAGCGGCAAAAGCGTTTCAGGCGGATATTATCGTGGAACTGACCGGCGATTGTCCGTTGCTCGACCCCGTGCTGATAGATCAGGTGATTGAGAAATATCTTCATAGTGACTATGACTATGTTAGCAATAACAAAGAAAGAAGCTACGCCAGGGGTTTTGACGCGCAAGTTTTTTCGGTCAAGGTGCTTGATGAAGTGAGCCGATTGACGAAAGATCCCGCCGATCACGAGCACGTCTCCCTTTATATTTATGAGCATCCTGAGCGTTATAAATTATTCACACTGTGGGCACCGGAACACCTTCACGCGCCGGATCTAAGATTGTGCGTGGACACGCCCGAAGATTTTTTTGTCGTAGAGTCCATCTACAAGGCGTTGTATCCCAAAAAGCCGGACTTTGACGCCGAGGAGATTATGAATTTTATCAAACAACACCCTGAAATAGCTCAAGTCAATAGCGTGGTCAAGCAAAAGCCCGCGAGGATGCCATGAAAAAAAAGGTTTATAAAGCTGCCATTGTGGGCTGCGGCCGGATTGCGAGTCTTTTTGCGGCGGATAAAAAAAGAAAGGGAATCGTCACGCATGCACAAGCCTATCAGGCACATCCTCGCACGAGGCTTATTTCCGCCTGTGACCTTAACCGCGAGAGGCTTGAGGATTTTGGGCGCCGTTGGAACGTGGACAGGCTTTACACCGATTTTGAGGAAATGATGAAGACCGAAAAACCTGACATCGTCAGTATTTGCACGTTCAACTCAAGCCACGCGGAGATTGCCGGCCAAGCGGCTAAGCATGGCGTGAGTGGAATTATTTGCGAGAAACCCATTGCCGATTCGCTGGCTTCTGCCGAGCGGATGATCAAGATTTGCCGCGATAAAAACATCCCGCTCCTGGTTAATTATTCTAGGCGTTACGATGCACTTCATCAGCAGTTTAAAACGTGGATTGAAAAAGGTCATTTGGGGAAGGTGCAAACCGTTTCCTGTTATTACACGGCCGGGATCATGAATACTGGGACGCATCTTTTTGATATCCTACGCTACTTCTTCGGAGAGGTCCGATGGGTTTGGGCAAATCCAGAAAAAGTGCTGCCCGGTAAGGACCCAACCGCGGACCTCTATTTATTTTTTAAAAAGGGATTTGGCTGCAATGTATCCGCCCTCGATGTGCGGAATTATATGCAATTCGAGATTGATATTTATGGGACTAAAAGTCGGCTCCGGATCGAAGACAGCGGCATGAGGGCTACGCGATGGAAAGTAGAAAATCACAGGCTTTATTCGGGGTACAAGACGTTGGTTCCGAGTAAAATTTTTAGTACGGATTTTGGAAAAAATCTATATGGAATGGTTGATAGCCTGGTGCGTTTGATCGAGAGAAAAAAAGCGCCTGCCTGCAAAGGGGAAGATGGAAAAAAATCATTAGAAATAGCCATTGCCGCTTATCTGTCGCTTCAAAGGAAACAAAAAATATTTCTCCCACTTAAAGATAAAAAATTGGTTTTGGAGTCTTTATGAAAAAATCAAATCTGGCTATTTTGGGCGGCCAACCCGTAAGAAAAAAAGCGTTCAAATCACATCCGTTGTTTGGAAAAGAAGAAAAAAAAGAAGTGTTGTCTGTGTTGAAAAGTGGACAATTGTCAGGTTTTATCGCGAACGCGGGTCCCGCTTTTTTGGGAGGAATGAAGGTTCGCGCGCTGGAGTCGCTCGTTTCAAGATATTTCGATATTCCTTATGTGGTTGCCATGAACTCCGCCACATCCGCACTGCACGCAGCGTTATCGGCTTTGGGCATAGGTCCGGGCGACGAAGTGATCGTGACGCCTTATACCATGGCGGCAAGCGCTTCGGCTATTTTGATGCAGGGGGCCGTACCAATTTTTGCTGATATTGACGAGCGCACTTTTTGCTTTAATCCTAAAAAAATCGAAGAAAAAATTTCATCACGCAGCAAAGCTCTAATGGTTGTGCATCTTTTTGGCCAGCCGGCACCGATGGATGAGATCATGAAAATAGCGAGAACACACAAGCTTTCAGTCGTTGAAGACTGTGCTCAGTCGCCCGGAGCGCGCTATCATGACCAATTCGTTGGAACTTTGGGCGATGTCGGCGTTTTTAGTTTGAACCAACACAAAACTATCACTACCGGCGAAGGAGGTTTCGCAGTAACAAAAGACAAAAAATTGGCCGTGAGACTGCAACTTGTCCGAAATCATGGCGAGGTCGTCGTCGATCATTTGAAAATGGATTTTGATCCAGGGCCGGTTTTGGGCTTCAATTACCGCATGACGGAACTGGAAGCGGCAGTGGGAGTGGCGCAGTTTAAGAAATTAGACAAGCTGAATCAACACAGAATAAAACTTGCAGAATATTTGATCGAAAAACTTTCGGATTTACCCGGGATCACCGTTCCTCACAGGCTTTCCGAGACAAGCCACGTCTATTTCCTTTTGCCTCTGAAATATGATGAGGCGATAACAGGTATTCCGCGTGATATTTTTATCAAAGCGTTGAATGCGGAAGGAGTGCCATTTGGCGCGGGTTACGTGCGCCCGATTTATCTGGACCGCGCTTATCGCGAACGCCGGATTTACCCATACAGCTCTTTTCCGTTCGAGGGAACACTCCCATACAAAAAAGGCGATTGTCCGACGGCCGAACGTCTGCATTTCAAGGAATTGATTACGACTTCTTTGTGCCGGTATCCGCTTTCATTGTCTGACATGGCCGATGTTGCTGCTGTTGTTAAAAAAGTTTTAGAATGCCGCAACGAACTTCAAAACGCTCGTCGATTGGGAAAGGCCTAAATCATGAGAGACCTTTTCTTAATCGAGACCACGGGCTGCGTTTCCTTGCTAAAATCAATACGCGGCGAGCGATCGGAGGGTTATTGCGCATCTTTTGACGAGCTTGTGATCCGTGAACTTAAAACAGCGGGAATCTCTGCCGTATGGCTTGGAAATTTTTCGAACGCGCAAGAATTAGCTCAAGCAGACGATGTGGCGGTGAGTGCGGCGAGAGGATGGCATGAAGGGCAGACGCATTGGAGCTATCGCGGCGTCAATCTTGCTTCTCTGGTGGAGTTGGCGCTGGGACCTTATCTAATGCGTGCTCTTGAGTATTTGACGTGTGCGGATAATTTTCTCAAAGTTCATTCGTTCAGGCAAGTGACAGTTCTTCGTAAAATTCCGGAGAGACCGGTGAGTTCTTTGAATTGGATGCCCTCCGAAGCGATTGCGGAAGCCCTATTTAAAATGCTGGGCTGCAATGTTCAGGTCAAAACTGTACAAAAAATCGATAAGCCGGCGGTGCATTTTAACTTCAAAATAGCTGCGAAAAAGACGATGGAATTTCTAACAAAAATATTTTCGCATTTTGAAACTTCAGGGGGTGCCACACTTTCCCAAAAAACCATTTTGATTTGTTCAGCACTCCATCATATCCAAAATCTGGCTCCGCTGGTCGCACGAAAAAACCGGGTGATTTATCTGGACGAGAGTTTTCAAGGGTCCAAATTAAATTTTTTACACCGGCATCAGATTTTTTATATGCCAATGCCATGGCTTGACCATAAACTCTGCCAAGAATCCCAAGAGAAAAGGAATTTTGTTCAGCGGCTTCGAGTCGAATGGCCAGGGATCATGGATTTATTAAAACAGTCCAAAGATTGGCAATGGCGCGGCGTGCCAATTTTTTGTCTGGCAGAGCTCAAGCTCCGTTTTTTTGCGGACATCAAAGTCCCCGAACTCTTGGATCGTATCGATATTTTTTTTGACGTATTGTCCCGATGGAATATTCAGGCTGTTGTTGTGGATGAGGACGTGATTGAGTTTAGAAAAGGCCTGGTTAGTGTGGCGCGGCTTTTAGGGATTCCGAGTCTTGTGGTGTTACACGCGTCGACACCCAGTTTTTGCAAAGGTTTGGATCTAGCGCCTTTGACTGCAGATTATTTAGCCGTGGGCGGTGAAGGGATCAAACATGATTGCGTTCAATGGGGGATTTCACCGGAGAAAATCGTGGTGTCCGGTATCCCGCGTTACGACGGCTTAAAAAAAATGAATTCGCATCGATCGCGCAAGGAAATAGAGCGGACGCTAGGAATTTCTTCTAAAAAGGAGCTGGTCGTATTTGCCGCCACCTATATTGCCGATCATCTGGAGACTCGTGGCTCGTGGACCGATATCGAAAGAGCCTATCGAGATTTTTTCGAGGTGATGAGTCGTTTCCCCGATAAGCAAATCCTCGTGAAATTATACCCGATGGACCCCAATCCTTCCTGGGTCAGGCGCATTGCCGAAGAATCCGGCGTGTTCGATGTTTTGTTCGCTGGCGATTGCGATCTCCCGACGGTTCTCGCGGGGGCCGATTACGCATTGTCGTTTTACTCAAGCGCTGTAACGGAGGCTTTTGTTCTTGGGAAGTGGACCGTGGTGATGGATTATTTGAGCAGGCTTTCTCCTATCGAGCCTTTATCTCATTATCCGGGTTCGGTATTTACAGTAAAAAATAAGGCGCAGCTTGAAACGTTGCTACATGGTTTTTTTGATCGCGATGAGAATATTTTAAGAGCAGCCGAACAGGCCCGTGCTGAATTAACCTTTGCTTGGGCCGGACGTTGCGATGGCCGCGCTTCTTTGCGCGTGTCGGATTTTCTAGATCGTATGGTGACGAATCCGAAGGAATTACAAGCGGCATGAAGGACTCGTTGAGAGACAGAATAGCCAAGGATACGCTTTGGTACACGCTGAGCGTTTATATCGCGCAATTCTTGGGTATTTTTTCAGGCCTTGCATCACGCAAATTTTTGGGCCCCGAGGACATGGGGCTCTGGGTATTGCTCCAGACTTTTATGACATTTGGTCTATTTTCCGAGATGGGCATTCTCACGGCGATGTATTGCAAGATACCGGTTTTTGTGGGACAGAAGGACGCGGAGCAAGTTCGTCAAACTCAAAATGCCGCTTTCACGTTTGCGTTTACAGGCGTGATCGGCGTAGCGTTTCTTTTTATCGGTTATGGTTTATTTGCCGGGCATGAGAGCCCAAAGATTTTTTTAGGATCTGTCGCGATGGCGGCCTTGACGATTCTCACATGCATTTATAATTTTTATATTTTATGTTCGTGGGCGCTGAACCGTTTTAAAGCATTGGCGCTCACTGTGATTTTAAATGCGGTGTTGACTCTTGTGCTCGTTTTTTTGTTTGTTCGCCCGTGGGGTTTTTATGGAAGCTGCGCCTATACGTTGATAGTCACTTTGATTTCTGTCGTCACCCTCTCTAACGCTTTGAAAATCAGCCCATCTTTTCTATGGGACTGGAAGCGCATAAAAGATCTTTTATGGTTTGGTTTTCCGGTTTTTGCCGGTGGAATGATTTTCGTATTTTTTCTCACGGTCGATCGTATGATCATCACCCGTTTTTTTGACAGCCGCGCGCTCGGTTATTACAGCATTACGATGATTGTCTTTTCGCTCTCGAGCACGGCACCGAAGATGCTCAGCATCGTGCTGTTTCCTAAGATGCAGGAAGAATATGCAGCGTCCGGCGATTTGGATAAAATTATGCAGATGGTGGTGAAGCCCGATCTTGCGATCGCTTTTTTCTCACCGCTGCTTTTGGGGAGCGTCTATTTTTTTGTGCCAACCGTTGTGACACAAATACTACCGAAGTTCACACCGGGCATTTTAAGTGCCCAGGTATTGCTTCTGGGAGGGTTTTTTATTTCTTTGGTATACAATGCCCAGAGTTTCTTGATTGCTGTCGATAAGCGGATGCATTCGATCCCGTTTGTCTTGTGCTCGATTCTCGTTCTTTACGCGGTCAGCAGGTGTTTGATTCGGCTTGGGTATGGAATTGAAGGCGTCGCGGCCGGGGCGAGCGTTGCATTTTTTACCTATTTTGTATCGCTCACTTTTTACGTGTTGAATCATCGACTGAATTACGCAAAGATGGCGGCGTACTACGTACCAATTATTACGGTCTTTCTGTATTTTCTTTTCTGGATTTGGTGGATCGGAGCCCATGTTTACCCCGGAGGCCCATGGATGGGAAGCAGCATCAAAACTATTTTACTGACGGTGGTATCCGTGCCGATTTTTTATCTCGGGGATAGGAAAACCCACGCGATCCGATATGGTTTTTATTTGATCGCGCAACGTTTGGGGCGTCGTGAAACAGAAAGGGCGACAAGATGAAGCAAAAAATTTTTTGGGAAGGACGGCGACTTTATTTCAGAGGTTTAGAGAAAAAGGATCTTCGCGAGCGTTATTTTGATTGGTTCAACGACCAAGAGGTCACGCGCTACATGTTCAACGGGATGTTTCCAAATACGACCAAACGGATGCGCGAGTTTTATGAGGAAATATTAGTGCAGAAGCATGTGGTATTTGCGATCATGGACAAGCGCAGGGGCCAGCATATCGGCAACGTGGGGATTCATCGGATCAACTGGCGGGACGGCATCGGGGAGTATGGTATAATCATCGGGGAGAAAAAATTTCACGGCAAAGGCTATGGCCATGAAGCTACCGGGATGATCCTCGATTATATTTTCCAACGCGTCGGTCTGCGTCGCGTATGGCTGGGTGTTCACGAACAGCATAAAAAAGCGATCGCAATTTATAAAAAAATTGGGTTTGAAACCGAAGGTCGGCTTAGGAAAGAAATTTATACGGATGGCCGATGGCATGATCGTTTGATCATGGGTATTTTCCGGGACGAATATCTGGCTCGAAAAAAGAGGGGATGATGTCAAAATACGGCGAACCGATGTACCCGACCTTGAAATACTGTGCGCGTTGCTGCCTGCCGGAAACCACCGAGGGCATCCAGTTTGATGAGATGGGAATTTGCCAAGCTTGCCAGTCTGCCGAACAAAAAATCCATATCAATTGGGTGGAGCGCGAAAAAGAACTACGCAAGATTCTAGATCATCATAAAAAAATTGCCGGAGATAACTACGACTGCATTGTTCCGATCAGCGGTGGGAAGGACAGCACGTTTCAATTGCACGTGTTGACGCAGGTTTACAAAATGAAACCTTTGGCTGTGACGTTCAGCCACAATTGGTTCAGCGAAACGGGCCGCTACAATTTGACGAACGCAATCGAAAAATTCAACGTGGATCATATCCTGTTCACGCCGAGTCGCGATTTGGTCAACCGCCTGGCGCGTGAATCGTTGAAACAGATCGGTGATTCCTGCTGGCATTGTCATGCTGGAGTGGGAGCCTTTCCCCTGCAGGTGGCGGTGCGTTTCAGGGTCCCTCTTTTAATTTGGGGTGAATCTATCTCCGAGTCATCAGGCCGTGCCTGCTATTTTGAGCCGGTCCGAAAATTTGACCGGGATTATTTTACCAAAGTCTCGGCCAAGGTGTATCCAGACAAAATGATCAATCAAGAAATTTCAAAAAAAGATATTTACCCCTTCCAGTTGCCAACTTATGAGGAAATTGATCGAGTTGGAGTGGTCGGAATACATCTCGGGGATTATCTTTTTTGGGATGACGAACGACAAATGGAGTTCGTCAGGGACGTTTATGGGTGGCGCGAAGATAAAGTGGAAGGTACTTACAAACGTTATAAAAGCGTCGAATGTGTCATGGCGGGCGTGCATGATTATTCAAAATTTGTGAAACGCGGATTTGGACGAGGCACGGATCATGCCAGCGCGGATGTGCGCGCCGGCCTTTTGACGCGTGAAGAAGCTTTCGAAATGGCAAAGAAATATGATTCGGAAAGACCCGAAATGTTGGATTATTATCTCAAGCTCACCGGCTATACGGAGCAGCAATTCATGGAAATTGTTAAATCTCACCGGGAAGGCAAATCCAAATATCTTTCTTGATGTTATGAGCGGCGATCTTCATCTCTTAACGGTGGCGGAAGCTACAAATCTTATCCGATCGGGCGAAATAAATTCGCAGGAACTGGTGTCCGCCTGCGTTGGGCAGATCGAGAAGTTCGAGCCTCGCCTTAAGGCTTGGGCTTATTTGAACGCCGAGAAGGCGTTGGACCAAGCCAAAGCATTCGATGAAAAACGGCCACGGAGCGGCCAGGCCCCAGGTCTTTTAGGAGGTGTGCCCGTCGGAATCAAAGATGTTTTTAATACGATTGATGCGCCAACGGCGATGGGTAGTCCCCTCTGGAAGGATTTTACCCCCGGTAACGATGCCCGCGCCGTGTTTCATCTTAAACGTGCGGATGCCATCATGATGGGCAAGACGGTTACGGCCGAATTTGCCGTACATGCCCCGGGTCCGACGTTAAATCCTCACGACCCCACGCGAATTCCAGGCACTTCTTCCAGCGGTTCAGCGGTGGCTGTGGCTTCCAAGATGGTTCCATGCGCACTTGGTACGCAAACCGCCGGCTCTGTGATTCGTCCAGCCAGCTATTGCGGTATTTACGGCATGAAACCTTCTTTTGGCTTGATTCCGCGCACCGGCATGCTCAAAACTACGGATTCACTGGACACCATAGGTTTTTTTTCAAGAAGCGCGGAAGATCTTGAGATTTTATTGGATGTTTTGAGGGTACACGGCCAGGATTACCCTATCAGCGAAACCAAGTTAAGCGACCGTATTTTCCAAAATAAAAAAGGCGAAAAATGGCGGGTCGCTATTGTCGAGACGACCGTTTCAGAATGCGCCGAATCTTATGCAAGAGAAGCCTTGCGAGATTTTGCCGAAACGCTTTCCGAAGACAAGGACATGCAAATTTCTTATTTTAATTTGCCCACAGCTTTTGGTGAGGCGCATGATGTTCATGAGATTATTTATGACAAAAGCTTAGCCTATTATTTCAAGAATGAATATAAAGAAAAGACGCTGATTAGCCGGGAAATCAAGGCGATGATCGAACACGGCAATGCGGTGACGCTTGAAGAATACCGCAAGGCGACCCTCCGGCAAAATCAACTGGCGCACCAGCTGGAGGATTTGCTATCGGAATTCGATGCGTGCTTTACGCTTTCCACTGCCGGTGAAGCGCCAAAAATCGGTGTTGATGAAAAAAAGGACAGCTGTCTTATTTGGACGCTTTGCGGCATTCCGGCGGTGAATCTGCCATTTTTGAAGGGGCCGTCGGGTTTGCCGATGGGACTTCAAGCGATATCCGAAAGATATTCGGACCTGCGCTTGCTTCGGTTTGTAAAAATTTTAGGTGAGCGTTTTGCCGAGCCGTTTCAACTATCTAAAAGAGGGAGATCATGAAAGATACGCAACAGCTCGAGATTTGGAGAGGAAAATTTGGGAAGGCTTACACGGATCGCAATCTCGTCAGCCCTGGAGAGAAGAAACCTTTGTTCAAGAAAATGCTAAAAGGACTAACATTGTCACAGGTTCTTGAGGTCGGCTGTAACCGTGGCCACAATCTTGTGGCGTTGGCGGATCTTTTAAAGATCGAACCGGTGGGTATCGAGCCCAATGATTACGCAAGAAAGAAGGCCAGGCAGGCCGACCCGCGAATTTCGGTTCTTAAAAGCACCGCGTTTGATCTGCCATTTAAGGATGGCGTGTTTGACCTCGCATTTACTTCGGGTGTGCTGATCCATATTTGTTTGCAGGATCTTCCGCTGGCCATTGACGAGCTCTGTCGGGTGAGTCGACGGTATGTTCTGGCTTCCGAATATTATGGCGAAAAGGAGACCGCGATCCACTATCGGGGCCACAACCATTTATTGTGGAAGAGAGATTTCAAGTCCCATTTTCTTAAGCGTCATCCGGAGCTTAAATTAATTCACAGCGGTTTCTACGGAGAAGAGATCAACCATCGCATGGACTGGTGGTTATTTGAAAAGTAGGCCTAACTCTTTTTTCTTTTTTATTGTTTTCGTCGCGTTGTGTTTGCGCAGTTACGGTATCAATTTTGGTCTTTATCATGCCGATGAGCCAATTGTCGTGAATCATGCGCTCGCGTATGGCACCCACGATTTGAACCCCCATTTTTTTAAAATTCCTCCGTTGGCGTCTTATATTTTATTTTTTGTTTACACCGCATTTTTTTTATGCGGCAAGGTGACGGGTATTTTTAGTGGTTTGGGGGCTTTTCAGGCGCTGTTTATTCGGGATCCGCATCTTTTTTATGTGGTGGCCAGAATTTTTTTAGGAGTCATTCCGGGGGTTCTTGCAGTCATGGCCTTGTACGTGTGGACAAAAGAGCATTATTTGGAACGCAGGGCTTTGTTGGCGGCACTTTTTTTGGCAGTCAATTTTCTCCACGTAAGGGATTCTCACTACGCTTATGTGGACGGTCTGATGGTGTTAGGTGTCGTGTTGTCTGCCGGCTCATTTTTGTGGATATTGAAACGAGGGGAAAGAAGGGATTATGTGTTATCGGGCTTGTGGATAGGTGCGGCGACGGCTGCAAAATACAACGCGGCTATTCTATTTTCGGGAATGCTAGCCGCACATTTTTTAAAAAGCGAACGACATTGGCAAAAACTAGTTTTGGGAAGTGTTTGCGCTCTGGGTGTTTACGCATTGTTTAATCCGTATTCATTTGTAGATTTTGATTATTTTAAACGTGAGATACTGACGCAATCAGGCGCCGAGGCTGCCGTCGGCTTTGCCCACCATTTTTATTTTTCTATTTTAGGTTCCGCAGGTTGGGGTTTGGTCTTTTTGGCAGCCTGTGGAATTTTTAAAATGATTCAAGAAGATGCGAAGAAATCTCTCGCGATTCTTTCTTTCCCTTTTTTATTTTACGGGACGATCAGTTTATTTAGCCAACATCACGAGCGTTATGCGCTGCCGCTTATTCCGTTTATTTGCTTGGCTGCCGCTACCGGTGTCGACGCGCTCTGGAATTGGACGGGAACTTGGGCAAAACTGCCTAGATTATTTTTAGGAGCAATTTTTTTTGGTTCGGCTTTGTTTTTCCCTTTGTTTAAAGATATTCAGACGAACCGTTTGTTCAATCGCCAGGACACCACTGCGCAAATGAGTCAGTGGATAGAAAAAAATATCCCCCCTGAATCCAAGATAGCGTTCGATGATAGTTTTTACAGGCCCGCTTTGTTGAGATCAATAAAA
Source organism: uncultured Planctomycetia bacterium (assembly GCA_964628355.1). Lineage (GTDB taxonomy): Bacteria > Omnitrophota > Gorgyraeia > 2-02-FULL-51-18 > 2-02-FULL-51-18 > CAZVNB01. Next base: position 52,718 of record CAZVNB010000014.1, read on the forward strand.
CAATCCGAAGGGGTTAGTCGGGACACATCATCGGGCGCACTTGAAGTTCAAAAAAAGCTAAAGAACAAGCTTCAGATGAAATACCAAGACCCTGGTCACCCCGCTTATTTTCTTTATTTTTTATCAGAGAATCCATCGTCAATGTTCAGCAGTGTGTGGCCAATTTTGCCGTTCCGTTGGAGCAGTCTTCGGGCCAAAGACGTGCAATACATAGTGTTGCACTATGGCGCTGAGCCCAAGCACATGGGGTTTTATACTGATCTGCGCCGGCGATTGAAGCTGCTGCAAAGGTTCAGTCCGTACGCAGACTCGTCAAAAAATTATTCAAGCGACAAAATCTCAGTGACCTGCGCTGCGTATTCTTGGGAGGAAATTTTCTCGAGGCGGAGTTTTGGCCCAGTGCTGGAGATTTATGCGCTGGAGACTGTATGAATCACTCCGTTTTTTCAAAAAAAGAAATTTTATCTTACTCTTTTTTGCTAGGCGGCGTGATCGTCATATTTTTTTGGGATCTATTGTTTTTAGGTCATGGGTATTACTACGGTGATTATAAACAACAGTATTATCCGTGGTCATTGTATCTTAGCCGACATATTAAAAATTTTACATTGCCATTGTGGGCACCCGAGATCGGCTGCGGTTTTCCGCTTCTAGCCGAAGGACAAATCGCTGCGTTTTACCCGCTTCATTGGATTTTATTTTTGCTGCTGCCGTTTGAGTTTGCATACCCTCTTGGCATTCTTTTTTTATTTTTTATATCCGGAGTTTTTACCTATCTTTTTGCAAGACAGTACGGATTGACCCATCGCGGCGCGACGTTCACAGCGTTGGTTTTTTTGTTCAGCAGTTCTTACGCGGGTTTTTTCGGCGGTTTAGCCTGTTTCCGTACGCTCGTCTGGTTTTCACCATGCCTCTATTTCACAGAGAGGCTTCTTCAGTCCCGCGTGTGGCGGCATGCGGTTTTTTTAGCCTTGTCGTTTTGTTTTAGTATTTTTGGTGGCCATCCACAGATGGCCAGCTATTCTTTGCTAGCAGTTTTTGTATATTTTTTATTGAGATGTTTATTGCCACCTACGGCTTTATCCTGGTGGGGCACTTTCATGTTTTTGGCGGCGTTGGCCCTAGGGATTGGACTGTCCTCCTGCCAGATTTTACCTACAGCCGAACTTGTGTCTCTGTCCAGTCGAGCGGCGGCAACTGTGGATTTTGCTTTAGAAAAATCCACAAACCCTTTGAGCGTGGTCACTTTTTTTTGGCCCAGTTTGGCCTCTTTTTTTGTGAACGATTTCTATTTAGGTTTATGGCCGTTTTGTTTGGCATGTTTTGCGTTTTTTTATAGCCGCCGAGATCCTCGGGTGATCTTTCTTGCTTTTTTTGGTTTGTTTTTTTTCCTGTTGTCGCTGGGCCGCTACAACCCGGTTTACGTTTTGCTTTTAAAACTTTTACCGCTCCGGGTCTTTAGATTTCCATCACGATTTTTATTTTTTTCTTCTTTTGTATTTTCGCTGCTGGCGGGGATTGGCTTCGAGATGTTATTGTCCGGCAGGAATGGGAGCCAAACACGATTTAAGAAAATAGCGCTTGGTCTTCTGATTGCCGGAGCCATTGCGTTCTTGACAGCGCATTTTGCCGCGCGTATTTTTGGAGATCAGATATTGCAATGGGCCGAACAGTATGTCCGCAACCATGTTTTCGGCAAGCCGTGGCACCTGCATTCCCTGGAAAGCTATTTGCAGAAACTACCCTTGATTCTCAACTTTATACAGGAACGCACAAAATTCACCAATCTGTACTTTATGAGAACGGCGGTGATATGGTTTTTTATCATGGTCTTTTCTTTTTTATTTTTGAAAGAGAATAGCCGAAGGAAAAACATCGCGGCGTTATTTATCGTGGCAGTGACACTTTTAGATCTTTATTGGTATACGGATCTTGGAACCGGTTTCAAAGGAAACCGGATCGGCGCTTCAGTCATCGCCCCCGACGAAGTCATTCGTTGCCTGTTGGAAAAAAAAGAGGAGGCTTTCAGGACTTACGAGTTCATTACTAATTCAGGGAACACGCATCCTGATTGGCTGCCTAACGCCAATATGCTTTTTGGCTACGCCAGTATCGGACTCTATACGCCATTGGCGACGAGTTCTTACCGGGAATATTTAAAGGAATTGGGGGATGTGGATAATTCTTCGGGGTTTTACATGGCCAACAAGCAATCGGTGAGAAAGAATTTAGACTTGTTAAGCCTGATGAATGTTCGGTATCTGCTTTCGCGTGTAGAGTTGGATGATCTGAAAGGTCTCTCCAGGGTATTGACGAGTTCCAAAGGCGATATTTTGTACGAAAACTCGGGTGTTTTCCCCCGGACGTTTTTGGACCGTGCCGCGGTATTGGATGACACGCAGAAAACCGCCCAAGTTTCCTACGCAATAGCTGGAAAAGATTTTCAAGGCATTCGGTGGGATGTCGATGAGCCTATGAGGAAAGTGTTTCGAGTGGACACCGAGGAGCCCTCATTTCTTTTTTTTAGTGAGACTTTTTACCCGGGCTGGATTGCCGAGTTGGACGGTACCCGCGTCCCTATTTATAAAACCAATACTATTTTTAAGGGGATGCGCGTGCCGGTCGGGATCCATCGAGCGGAGTTCCGTTATGAGCCGGCGTCATTTCGCCTTGGCGTCTGGATCAGCTTGGCTTGCGGTCTGGCACTCATTTTTTTATGGTTCAAAAAGTCGCCGGTGAAGCGGGTCTAAGCAATGAAAAAATATCTTTTCTTGTTTTGGACGTTTTTTGTGCTGATAAACTATTTTAGTTTGTTTGCAATGCCTAAACTTACGGCTCTCGCGGGGCATCACCCATGGTGAGCGTATTTTTATGGGGCGTGATTTTAATTGCTTCAACGGGTGCGACCCTCCGGATTTTTAGGCTTTTGCGTGTGCGCTTTGCTTGTGTAACCGAAGAGTTGGTTTTTTCTGCCGCGGCGGGACTTGGGTTCTTATCCTACCTAGTATTTTTTTTCGGGTCTTTTGGATGGCTTTACAAACCGCTGTGGCTTAGCTTGATCGCGGTGTTATTTTTATATTTTCAGAAGGTTTTTATACCTGTTTTTAAAACTGCGGCCGCTGAGCTTAGCGGAGGCTTCCAATTGCTAGAGTTTTGGGAAAAAATTCCGCTTGCCTTCTTTTTAGTGGTATTTTTTTGTAGCTTATCCGGGGCTTTAGCGCCTGCGACGGGCCATGACGAACTTTGTTATCATTTGTATCATCCAAAGCTCTACGTACAGGCGCATCGGATTTACGAAATTCCTTATGCGACCAATTCTGTTTGGCCGTATCTCATGGAAATGCTTTTTACGCTCGGGCTTCTTTTGAAGGGCGCGGGTCTGGCAAAACTTTTTCATTTCACGATGTATCTTCTTTCTGCGGGAGCCATTTTTGTTTTTTTAAAACGGTTTTTCAGCTCGCGCATCGCATGGCTAGGGTTTTTTATTTACGCATTGACGCCGGCTGTTTTTATTCAAGCTTCCTTTGCGTATGTAGAAAATGCGCTGACTTGTTACGTGTTTTTATGTTTTTATGCTCTGTTTTTGTTTTTCACGGAAAGGCGGAGGTCATGGGTTGTTCTGGCTGGTGTTTTTGGTGGTTTAGCGGCTTCCACCAAATTGATCGGCCTTTTTATCCTGCCGATAGCCGCTTTAATTTTTTCGTTCGATTTTTTTTCTAGTTCCAAAAAAAAACAAAGCCTTTTAGGAATTTTTTTATTTTTAGTCGGATTTACCGTTTTCAGTGGCGTCTGGTATTTACGTGCGCTGTTACTGCGAGGCAATCCCGTTTTCCCGTTTTACCCACAGTTTTTTGGAGGACACGGATGGCAGGATCCCTCGTACATGGGGGTCCACGGGCGAGGACGGGATATTTTCTCCTTTTTTATTTTTCTTTGGGATGTCACGATGCATCCGGGATGGTTTGGTGGTGAACATATTGGGATTCTCTATCTAATTTTTTTGCCGGTGCTTTTATGGGCGCGTCCGTTGCCAGCGCCCATAAAATTTATTTTATTTTGCAGTATCGCTTATGCGTTTTTGTGGCATAACACGGACCCGAACGTGAGATTTCTTTTTCCAGCCCTTGCAATGTTTTCTGCGGCGAGCGCATTTACCGCAGATCTATTGATAGGCAATAGGCCCAGTTTTTTCAATCGTTCGATTCGAATGCTTTATTCGACTTTTCTCTTAATGCAATCTTTATTCGCGATTTACCATTTTAAAGATGAGTTTTTGTTGTTGATGAGAGGCGGGGAAGACCGCTATTTATACGAAAAAGAGCGTACCTATGCGGCCGCCCGACAGATAAATTCCTACCTCAAAGCAGGAGATAAAATTCTTTCGGTAGGGGAGATCCGAGGGTATTATTTTGATGTTCCATTTGTGGTGGAGTCGGATTTTAGCCGCTTCACCTCCTATGGGTCTCGGTATTTTTCCTGGGATGAAACCGTAAATTTTTTAAAAAAGGAAGGATTCACGCATTTACTAAACACCGTGGGCAATTATCAAAAGTCCAGGGAGGGTTTTAACGCACTGCGGCTTTTACAGGAAACATCGGCTGCTCGCGCGTTTTTAAAACAAGAAATGATCGTAAGCCATCGAGGGACAAGGTATGTTTTGTACAGGATTCTTTGACCCATGGCTGATCTGACTACCGAGGCATTCGTGCTGAATTATAATGGGGAGGCTTTGCTTGTCGAATGCTTGCCATCGATCGTGGATGCCTGCCAACGCGCTTCCCCTCCTTGCCGCCTGACGGTGATCGACAATGACAGCTTCGATCATAGCGTGGAGATGCTCAAGCGCGATTTTTCCAGCGTGTATTTGCGCCAGTTCGAAAACCGGGTACTATGTTCTTTCAATGACGCGGTGCGTGAGAGCGACGCCGATATCGTGCTGCTCTTGAACAATGATTTAAAAGTGGAGCCTGATTTTATAGACCCGCTCGTTGAGGTGTTCCGAAATCATGAAGATGCATTTTTGGCGGCTCCGAAAGCGTACACGTTTGACGGCAAACAGTACGAAGGTAGTTTGGCTAAAATAAACTTCAAAAATGGGATATTGTGGGGGAATAGTCGCTTTCCCGGCTACGAGAATAAAGTGGACGTCCCCGGTATTACGATGTTGGCCGGCGGATTTGCCGCGTACCGAAAAGATATTTTTTTAAAATTAGGTGGTTTTGATGATCTGTATCTTCCGGGCACGGTCGAGGACGCGGATCTGTGTTTTCGTGCCTGGAAAGCCGGTTATAAGGGATATTATGTTCCCAAAAGCCGCGTGTATCACAAAGGCCAGGTAACATTCAAAAAAACTTTTGGCTCGTCCCGTCTTTCAGCCATCAACCAAAGGAATCTGCATCTATTCGTTTGGAAAAATATCTCGGATCCCCTGTTGCTTTTGAAATACATTTTATGGCTACCTTTCCGCCTTTTATTTTTTTTGCTGCAAGGACGTTTTGAGTTTTTTTATGGATTCATTTGGGCTTGGCTCCGGTTGCCACAGGCATTTCGTCGGCGTTGGGGTGCTAAGGGGATGATGCCCGTGCGTACCGACCGTGAAATTTTTAAAATTTCCGAGGCAATCTGATGAGTATCTCCGCTGTCGTGATCACGTTAAATGAGGAAAAGAATCTGTTGCGCTGCCTCGAGGCGCTGCGTTTCGCCGACGAGATCGTGGTGGTGGACAGCGGCAGCACGGACAGAACGCTGGATCTGGCGCGTGGCGTGACAGGCAAGGTCTACTTCCGAAAGTTCGACAATTTTTCAGCACAAAAAAATTTTGCTGTTTCAAAAGCCACGAATGAATGGATACTGTCCATCGATGCCGACGAGTTTGTGGACTCTGCGCTGGCACGGGAGGCTCGCCGGGTGGTAAGCTCAAAGCCGATTGAGAATGCCTTTACTGTTCTACGCCGTACGAAGTTGTTCGGTAGAGAGTTCCGTTTCAGCGGTCTGCAGTGGGACAAACCCATACGTTTTTTTCGCAAGGAGTTCGCGCGTTTCGAGCAGCCGGTGCATGAAAAAGTGATGGTGGAAGGAAGGGTGGGGGAGCTGTGCGAAGCGTTGCGACATGTTTCATTCCAAACCATCGGTGCTTATTGGCAGAAACTGCAACTTTATACTTCGCTTGAAAACGGGCAAGAGAATTCTGCATTGGGGCCCGGGCATTTTCTGCTGCGTCCTTTTTATCGTTTTTTTTCGATGTATGTTTGGGGGCAAGGCTTTCGTGACGGCACGCAGGGATTTATTTACTGCGTGCTGTCATCCTATTACGAATTTGTGCGTTGGGCAAAGCATTGGGAAAAAAGAAGGGCCGACGTTGAATAATATTCGTAAAAGTTGGGGTGATTTTTATGCCGGAGCCGGTGACGTGGGTTATTTTCTAGAGCATCTGGCCATTCACAAGGATTTTTTGAAAGAAATTCTTCGAGGCGCCCCACGAACGACTTTGGAAGCCGGTTGCGGATCTGCCGTTATGTCTATTTTTTTGGCGATGACCGGCGTTCAGACCACTGCCTGCGATCGGGATAAGGAAGTGCTTCAAAAGGCCAGTCAAACAGCAAGACAGTGGAACGGTCCCGTGAAGTTCGTAAAAGAAGACATTTTAAAAATGAGTTTTGCCGATAATTCCTTCGAGGTCGTGTTTTCACAAGGAGTGCTGGAGCACATGAACGACGAACAAATACGTCGCGCTTCGCGCGAGTCATTGCGAGTGGCCAAAAGATTCATTTTCAGCGTGCCGGGCGAGAACTACCGGCATCAGGATTTCGGAGATGAACGCCTGCTCTCCGAAGCTCAGTGGAAAAAAATGCTGAATGGCGTCGGAAATTTAGAACTTATTCCTTATTATAGGATCCGCACGAAGCGTAATTTTCTCATCAAGCGCCCGCTGATGTTGATGGGGGTTCTTTCGCATTGAAGATTGCGGTTGATTATCAGTCCGTTTTTGGCACAAAAACCGGCATCGGAACTGCCGCTGAGCAAATGTGCGCTGCCCTCCGGCAAGTTTCGCCGGAAACCGAATTTATTCTCTACGGCCGTGAAAGAGACAGGGATTTAAACGCTATCCAGCGCATGAGGTGGGAGAGTATTACGATTCCATTGCGTGCTTTAAAGGACAAGCCAGACCTCATTTACAGCCCGGGGTTCGCGCCGGCATTTGTCTCCAGCTTTCCTCAAGTCGTGACAGTCCATGATCTGATCGGGCTTGCGCTGCCTTCCAACCAAAGAGCCGTTTCCAAATTTTACTGGATGGTCTGGCTTCCTGCCGCGGTTCGGCGCGCAAAACGCATTGTGGCCAGTTCTCAAAGTACGCGCAGAGACATCGAACGTTTTTTAGGTATCCCGGCTGAGCGCGTGTCGGTGGTCCCGCTGGGTGCGGATGCCAGATTCAAAAGAATAGACGATGCCCGCCGGATTGCACCGGTTTTGAACCGGTACGGCATCGGCACGCCTTACTTTATTTCCGTCAGTTCTCTCGAGCCCCGGAAGAACCATCTGCGTCTCCTCGAGGCTTACGAAAAGCTCCGCAGGAACGCAGTGGCATCTTTTTCCTTAGTTATTGTCGGAAAACCCGCCGGAGCCGAAAAAAAACTTTATGACTTCGTCGAGTGGAAGGGTCTGGGAGCCCACGTGAAATTTCTTGGCTATGTAACTCACGAGGACTTGATTTGTCTCTATAACGGGGCTTTGGGATATGTTATGATTTCGCTTTATGAAGGTTTTGGTTTACCGGCGTTGGAGGCGATGCGGTGTGGTCTGGGTGGTGTTGTCTCGAACCGCTCCTCGTTGCCCGAAGTGACAGGGGACACAGCCCTCTTGGTCAATCCCGATCTACCGGAAGAAATAGCTGGAGCCCTTTCGCGCTTTGCCGGCGACCAAAAATTAAGGCAATCGCTAGCGGCGGCGGCGTTCAAGCGTTCCCAAGAATTTTCGTATGAAAAAGCCGCCCAAACCATGATGACGATTTTTAAAGATGAATGCAAAAAAAAATAAAGGCTCGCTCGGCGTCATTTTTGGCACGCGTCCCGAGATTATCAAACTTAGCGCGCTGATCCGTCTACTGCAGAACCGGCAGCGGCCTTATTTTTTATTGCACACCGGGCAACACTATTCTTACGACATGGACAGCCTGTTTTTTAAAGAACTGGGATTATGGGAGCCGAAATACCGATTATCATCTATTCATCAGAATCCGTTTGCGAGACACGGCCATCAGGTGGGTCGCATGTTGCCGGAGATCGAGAGCATTTTATTGAAAGAACGTCCGCACACAGTGCTCGTACAGGGCGACACCAACACGGTGCTGGCTGGCGCTTTAGCGGCTTCCAAGATCGGTGGTATGAAATTGGCACATGTGGAGGCGGGTTTACGAAGCTATGACAGGCAGATGCCGGAGGAGACCAACCGCATTGTCACGGACCATGTATCGGATTATTTGTTTGCGCCGACACCGGGTGCGAGAAAAATATTGAAGTCTGAAGGAGTGTCCGGCAAGAAAATATTCATGATTGGCAACACCATCGTTGATGCGGTATTGCAAAATTTGGCGCTTGCCAAGAAGCGATCGAATGCATTGCCATACGGTCTCTCCTCCAATAAAGATTTTTTTCTGCTAACCTTGCACCGGCAGGAAAATGTGGACGATAAAAATAGGCTGGCCTCCATTTTACGGGGGCTGGAAAAAGTTTCCTCGCACTTCAAAATTCCAATTATTTTTCCCGCGCACCCGCGCACCGTAAAAATGCTAAAGTTCTTTAAGTTTGTTCTACCCCGGGGTGTCCAAGCACATCCTCCGGCAGGATTTTTAGATTTTCTACGTCTGGAGGGCGCCGCACGCTTGATTCTGTCGGACTCCGGTGGCGTACAGGAAGAGGCTTGTATCTTGCGCGTGCCTTGTGTCACATTACGCACTTCCACGGAACGCCCCGAGACTGTCAACGTCGGCGCGAATATCGTCACAGGCTATGACCCAAGCTCGATTTTACGTGGCGTGATCGCTATGAGCCGAAAAAAACGCGTATGGGAAAATCCCTTGGGTGACGGCAAAGCGTCCGAACGGATCTTGCGGACCATCGAAAGAGATCATTCTTCATGAAACTGACCGTGATCGTCCCGGTTTATAATGAAAATAAAACCGTCCGCCACCTTCTTGAAGTCATCCAAAGTGTTCCGGTTTCAAAAGAAATCATTATTGTGGATGATGGATCGACGGACGGGACGCGTGAAATGCTGAAAGAATCGCCCCAGACCCCGGAGATTCGGATGATTTACCACGATAAGAATCGGGGGAAAGGCAGTGCGGTACGAACGGGAATACGTGCGGCGCTGGGGGATGTGATTATCATTCAAGACGCGGATCTTGAATATGATCCAATGGATTATTTGCTGCTATTGGACGCCATGCAAACAAATAACGCCCATGTGGTGTACGGTTCGCGTTTTTTGAAAAAAAAACCAGCGAGCTCTTTTTGGCACCGCTGGGTCAATTATTTTCTCACGGGGCTCACAAATATTTTGTTTGGCTCACGCTTGACCGATATGGAAACATGCTACAAGCTTTTCAGGACCTCCTGCTTAAGAGCTATCTCGCTTGGATCGGACGGATTTGAAATCGAGGTGGAAATCACCGCAAAGATGTTGAAAGGTGGTGAAAAGATCATCGAGGTGCCTATTTCTTACAAAGGCCGCTCGTTTCACGAGGGAAAAAAGATAGGATGGAAAGACGGTGTGAAAGCCGTCTGGGCGCTGTTTCGTTATCGTTTTTTTAGCGAATGAAATACGTTTTCAAAAGGAAAACGCTGCGTGTTTTAGCTGCTATGCTGGATGCCGTCGGCTGGTTTTTATTTGTGGCGGGACGGTGTCGAGAATCCCCCGTTAAAAATTTTAGAAATATCCTTATTCTCCGCCTGGACCATCTGGGCGACATCCTGCCGGCCACGGCTATCCCGCAGCTTTTAAAAGAACATTTCGGGGGCTGCGGCGTCACTTTTTTGACTTCGTCGGCGGGTGCGGCTTTGTTGAAAAATAACCCTTTTGTCGACGAGGTACTGGTGTATGACGCGCCCTGGTTTGCAAGGCGTCGACCTGTGAAAAAAGAAAGCGCGGGCTTCTGGCAGACGGTAAGGCAAATTCAAAAAAGAAAATTTGACTTGGCTTTGTGCTTGCGCGGAGATATAAGAGAAAATTTTCTGGTTTTTGCAGGCGGTGTGTCCCATCGCGTCGGTTACGGCGTTACGGGCGGCGGTTTTTTTCTTACCCGGCAACTTGTGTATCGCGAAGGGACACATGAAAATCAACATACCCTAGACATCCTTCGCGTACTGGGCATTTGGCTAGAAGTTTTGCGGGGGGTCATTTATTTTACGTTCGAGGAAGAGCAGTTTCTACGTACTCACTGGCAAGTAAACAGCTTGCAAAAAAACTGGGCGACTGTGCAGCTTAAAGCAGGAACAGAGGCCAAGCAGTGGCCGCGTTCTCAAGCCGAAGAATTTATGGCATTGTGCGCAGAAAAATTACCACAGCAGTCACTGCTGTTCATTGGAGACTCGATGGAAGGTTTGGAGTGGCTGTCGGATTTTTTTAAGAAGAACCCGTCGCTTGCCTGGAAAAATCTGATCGGGCAAACTTCTTTGCGCGACCTTTTTTGGTTGATACGCCAAAGCCGCTTTTTCCTCGGGCCGGATTCGGGGCCGGCGCACATCGCTGCTTGTTTTGGTGTTCAGACCCTGTTTCTTTACAGTGGCACCAACGAATTTGAACAGTGGAAATCTTTGGAAGAAAATGCGGATTTTTTGAGAAATCCCGTTCCGTGTTCACCCTGCCATAAACTGGACTGCCCCGTCCCAGGCCATCCGTGCATGTCCGGC
>CAZVNB010000015.1:0-5448 GCA_964628355.1 uncultured Planctomycetia bacterium
TTTACTTTCTGCAGACCTTCGATGATGCTGTCCACCAAAATGCCCGTCAACAGTCGGATAGAACGAATCGCGTCATCGTTGCCAGGAATCGGATACTGCACCAGGTCCGGGTCTGAGTCCGTATCCACGATCGCAACCACCGGAATGCCAAGACGATTGGCTTCTTTGATGGCAATTTCCTCGTGTTTGGCGTCAATCACAAAAAGCGCTCCTGGAAGTTTTTCCAGCTCGGTTACGCCCGCCAGATTTTTTTCAAGTCGTGCAATTTCCTTTTCAAGTTCTGAAACTTCTTTCTTTTTCAGCACTTCAAACGTGCCGTCTTGACGCATTTGTATCAGGCTCTTGTAACGCCGCACGCTGTTGCGAATTGTCGCATAGTTTGTGAGCATGCCGCCAAGCCAGCGATGATTCACATAAAACATGCCACAGCGTTTGGCCGCTTCTTCGATCACGGGCTGCGCTTGAGGCTTGGTGCCGACGAGCAAAATTGGCACACCTTGAGAGGCTATTTCGCGGATAAAATTGCAGGCGCGCGTCAGATGCGTCATGGTTTTTTCAAGATCGACAATATAAATGCCGTTTTTTTCGCCGTAAATGTACGGCTTCATTTTGGGGTTCCACTTTTTAGTTTGGTGACCAAAATGGACACCGGCTTCAAGAAGAGACTGGGCTAATTCCTTAGACAAGATAAGCTCCTTTTCAGATTTAAAATGGACGCCTAACTCTAATGATGTGAAGAAATTAGGTACGGTTTCCCGTTATCCACGCTTTTGGGGTGAAAACGCCCTAAAAGCCTTCCCTTTTGAACTTCCCTTAAAATCCCCAATGGATTAAAAGAAATGTGTTTTCACAAACCCGGGTATTATACCAAAGATTGCGTCTCACGCAAGGGGAATTAAACGCGAAACTGCAGGTCGTACAACTTCCGGTAAATGCCATCCTGGTTTACCAGCTGTTCATGGTTTCCGGTCTCCGCCACATGGCCACCGTCCAAAACAAGAATGCGGTTGGCATCCTTGATCGTGGAAAGTCGATGCGCGATGACAAGCACCGTGCGGCCTTTCATCAGATTATGAATCGCCTCCTGCACCAGGATTTCCGACTCGGTGTCCAAAGCGGAGGTGGCCTCGTCTAAAATAAGAATCGGTGGATTTTTTAGCACCGCTCGCGCAATCGAAACCCGTTGTCTTTCGCCACCCGAAAGTTTCATGCCCCGATCCCCGATGACGGTTTGGTATTTTAGAGGAAGTTTTGAAATAAAATCATGGGCATTGGCAATCCGGGCGGCTTTTTCGATGTCTGACTGAGACGTTTTGGAAAGACCATAAGCGATGTTCGAGCTGACCGTGTCGTTGAATAAAATCGTCTCTTGCGTCACGATACCCACCTGCCCGCGCAGGGATTTAAGCTGCACATCACGAATATCCACTCCATCCACACGCACACATCCGGACAGTGGATCGTAAAATCTCGGAAGTAAATTGACCAGTGTCGTTTTCCCCACGCCGCTAGGACCCACAATCGCCACGATCTCCCCCGTCTTTACCTTGAAATCAATGCCGGAAAGCACCATTTTATCGCCGTAGCCAAAACTCACCGAGTCAAAATGAATCTCGTTTTGAATCGGTAAAAGCGGTTTGGCATCCGGTTTTTCAAAAATTTCAGTGGGCGTATCCAAAATTTCAAAAATCCGCTCGGCCGCGGCCACCGCATGCTGATTGATGCCGTGCACGCGGCTGAGCCTCTTGAACGGACGAAGCAGTGAAAAAAGCGCCACGAGAAATGCAATAAACGCTCCGGGCGACATTTGATTGACGATGACTTCCTTGCCGCCGAGCCACAGCACCATGCCCAAACACAAAAACCCGATAAATTCGGTAAGTGGGCTGACAATGATCATGCGGCCGATCGAAAGCATTAGGGTGTTGTACAGCGCCTGATTTTGCTTCCGAAAACGCTCACGCTCATAATCTTCCATGCCAAAACCCTGCACGATACGAATGCCTGAAATGGACTCAAACAGCGTGGAGTTGATTTGCGCCACTTGCTCCTGGCTCGAGCGGCTGATTTTTTTAAGACGGCGCCCCACGCGCATCACCGGATAAATCACCAGCGGCAATAAAACAAAAATTACCAGCACCAAAGACCAGGGAATCCCGAACACGTATTTCACCGCCAACAGCGCAACCAAATTGACGACGATTTGGATGGGCTGGAATAAAAAATCGGTCAATCCCTCCGAAATGGCGTCACGCACCACCCCCGTATCATAAGTAATCCTCGACACCAGCGTCCCCGCCTGGGATTTTCCAAAAAAACTGAGCGGAAGCCCCACAATTTTTTCATAAACAATATTCCTCAGATCGCGAATTACTTTTTGGCTCACTTTATTCATGTAATAAGACTGCCAATACTCGAATAGCAATCGCACCAAGGAAATTGACACTGTCAAAATGATCAGAAAATTCAGCAATTTCCATCGGGGCATCGAATTTGTCTGGTAAATGATATCCAGCAAAAACGGCGGGATACGGTCCTGATGAGGAATTACGACGGGTTTGCCGGCAAGCACGGTGTCGACAAACGGAATGATAAGGCCAATGATGGGAAAACCGCTGAAGATCGAGTTCATAAACATCGAGGCAAAAGCAACGTAGAGATCGCTCAAATGCGGCCTTACAAAAAGGATCAGGCGTTTGTACGGACTCACCGCGACACCCGCCCATGTTCTTTGCTTTTACATGGCAAAAGGGTTTGGTTGTGGGTTGGCGGAATCATGGTTTTTCGATTATAACATACCGTGTGTTACAATACCCCCTTATGCAAAAAACCATTAAAGTCGCCGTCATTGGCGCTGGAAAACTAGGGGTTCGTCATGCCGAAGTGTATTCCAAAATGCCCGGAATCGAGCTTGTGGGCGTTTGTGATATTCATGAGAGCAAGGCTAACGAAAGCGCTCATCGTTGCCACACAAAAGCTTACACCGACCATCACCTGTTGTTGAGTCAGGTCGACGCCGCCAACATCGTCGTGCCCTCAAACAAACACTATCTGATCTCGAAAGAATTTCTTGAGCACGGCGTGCACCTTTTGATCGAGAAACCGATCACCACAAAACTGGAAGAAGCGGACAATCTTTTGGAATTGGCCAAAAAAAATCACTGCTTGATCCAGGTCGGGCATATTGAACGTTTCAATTCGGCCATCCGCACTATTAAAAACATCATCAAAAATCCCCGTTTCATTGAATGCCATCGTCTGGGCCCCTACGATCCACGTGTGGTGGATGTGGGCGTGACCCTGGATTTAATGATCCACGACATCGACATCGTCATGGACCTTGTAAAATCACCGGTCAAACACATCGACGCGGTCGGCGCCTGCATCCTGTCCAAAACGGAAGATATTTCAAACGCCCGCTTGCGTTTTGCCAATCATGCCGTTTGCAACTTGACAGCCAGCCGCGTCACGCCGGACATCCAACGCCGTATCCGCATTTTTCAGGACGACGCTTACATTTCACTGGATTATGTGACCCAGGAAGCGCAGATTTACACCAAAGAAAACGGGCATATTCACCATAAAAAAATAGACATTACAAAAACAGACTCGCTAAAAGAAGAGCTGACGGATTTCATCGATTGCGTGCGCACAAAAAAAAGACCCCTGGTCTCGGGGGAAGAAGGCCGTGAAGCGCTGGCCGTGGCACTGGAAATCTCAAAGCAAATTCACACAGCGGGCCAAGTCGATTGACAGCTAAAAAAATCTACATCATCGCCGGCGAAGCCTCCGGAGATCTGCATGGAGCCAATCTCATCCGGCACCTGCGCTTGCGTGCCGCATTTGAGCTGGAAATTTACGGCGTGGGCGGAGATAAAATGCGCAAGGCCGGCGTGCGCGACTTTTTTGATCTCGCTCACTTCCATGTGACCGGCCTCACGGACGCCATCAAAAAAATTCCCCAATACAAGCGCGCCGCGCTCACTATCTTGTCTAATATAAAAAAAGCAAAACCGGATATTGCAGTGCTGATCGATAATCCTGGTTTCAATCTGTATCTGGCCAAAAAAATCCATGGGCTGGGAATCCCCATCGTGTATTTTATCGCGCCGCAGGTGTGGGCATGGGCGCCAAAACGTGTTTTCACAATCAAAAAGTACGTGAAAAAAGTTCTCGTCGTGTTTCAATTCGAGAAAAAGATTTTTGAGGAGCATGGCATTCCCGTCGCCTGGGTGGGCCATCCGCTGAAAGACCTCGTGGAATCCGAAGTGGCGCTTTTAAAGGAAAAAAATCCACAGGAAAGAAAAGAGTGCCAAATCGCGCTCCTGCCCGGCTCGAGAAAAGGCGAACTCAAGATGCTTTTTTCTATTTTCTTAAAAGCCGCGAAACTTATTTCTGAAAAAATACCCAATGCCACTTTTAGCGTGGTGCAATCCTCTACGCTGAAGCGTTCGATTTATGAGGAAAAAATAAACACCTTTTCCTTTCCTGTTCAAATCGTGGAAAAAAATGCTTACGCAGCCATCCGTTCAAGCGATCTAGCCATCGTATGCTCCGGAACCGCCACACTCGAATGCGCCCTTTTGGGGACTCCCATGATCATTTCCAACCGTGGCAGCCTTGTCACGTACGTGATCGCGAAGAACATGATACAGGTCAAATACCTGGGGCTGCCCAATCTGATACTCGGAGAGAAAAAATTTCCGGAACTGTTGCAATACGACGCTACGCCTGAAAAAATTGCGGAGGCCGCTGTTAAAATTCTGGGAGATGAAAAAAGCCTGCGAGAAATGAAAAAAGCCTGCGAGGAAACCTCCTGGCGGATCGGCGAAAGTGGCGCTAGCCAACGCGCCGCCGATGAGATTTTGTCTGAGCTCACCTAACCTCCCGTTCTCTGCTCCACTGATCACTGATTATAGAGTAATTAACTCGGTTGCCGGCACCCTTATTCTAATCAAGTCAATCCACTCAAACTCACGTTGGCAGGACACTTTTTTATTTGAATCAAAGCCATTAAAAGCACGTTGGGCGAATGCCTTGGTTAGTGGAGGGGACACGTAATTGGAATGATTACCAAAAGACTAGGCTTGCTGATTCTGTCTTTGCTTCAAATAAAAAAGCGTTCAGCCAACTAGGGGTGTTAGGGCAAGACGACCATCTTAACACATCTAGTTGGCAGTGTACTTTTTTCTTTAAAGGAAGACAGAGTATGCAAGTCAGTATTCTTGGTAACCATTCCAATTACGTGTCCCCTCCACGAGCTACGGCATGTGCGTACGTGCTTTTAATGTCTTTCTTAAAAGAAAAAAGTACACTGCCAACGTGAGTTGGGTTTGATTACTTGGAGTGTCGGCAGCCAACTAGACTGTTTGAGGAAAAAACTATTTTTAAGCGGGATTATAAAATTGGCAGGTGTTTTTTTAGTTCGTAATCGGTGATCTCGGCGCA
>CAZVNB010000016.1:0-23586 GCA_964628355.1 uncultured Planctomycetia bacterium
ACTTCTAAAACCAAAGAATTGTACCCCCTAAATCTCGCGATAGGATCCGGGACATATCACAGTTGGTGATAAGTCCAAAGCACAGGGACTGTCTGATTATTCGATTTTCTCGTCAGCGAGGAGATTCCGGGGTAAAATGACCTCGCTTATAACTTTTTGAAGATTGGAGAAAAATCCTGTGAAAAAACCGTATGTACCGCAGACATTGCCTTTGGAATCGCTGGATTGGGTTCGGTTTATCACGCTCATCGGACAGGCCAATGCAGAACTTGCCAGGTATGACGGGATTCTTCAGGGAATCATAAATCCCGGCGTCCTTTTGTCCCCGCTTACCACAAAAGAAGCCGTTATTTCTTCAAAAATTGAAGGAACCCAGGCCTCCCTTGAAGAAGTTTTGCAATACGAAGCATCCCCGGATATCAAAACGGAAAAGTACGACGATATTCGTGAAATCATCAATTACCGCGAAGCCATGCGGTTTGCAGTCGATTGGCTAAAAGAAAAGCCGATCACGTTGAATCTCATCAAACAGATGCACGGCGTACTACTTGACAGCGTACGCGGCAAGAACATGGGCCGAGGCAGTTTTAGAACGGGACAAAACTATATCGGAAAACCGGGTGCAACCCTAGAGCAGGCGAGCTATATCCCGCCTGAACCTTTGACTCTGATGAGCCACCTTTCCAATTTTGAGAAATATGTTCATTTTGATGAAAAGGATCGTCTGGTACAGCTTGCCATTGTTCACGCGCAGTTTGAGGTCATTCACCCATTCCTGGATGGTAATGGCCGGCTTGGAAGAATTTTGATGCCCCTCTTTCTTTTTGAGAAGAAAGTCCTTCACTCTCCCATGTTTTATATTAGCGAATACCTCGAAACAAACCGTGAGGAATACTATGCAAAGCTTAGAGCGATCTCAGAAGAGAAGAAATGGGACGATTGGATCGAGTTTTTCCTCAAAGCCGTTATCGAACAGGCCAAAGCCAATAGCGTAAAAGCGAAGTCAATCCTGGCGCTCTATGAAAAAAAGAAAACACGCATTGTCGAAGTGACTCATTCTCAATACGCGATCAAGATCCTGGACACTATTTTCGCGCGCCCTATTTTTAATACGACCGATTTTATCAAAAGCTCCAAGATTCCGAAGCCTAGCGCCATGCGTCTGCTGAAGTTACTCCGAAAAGAAGGCATTTTATCGACGTTAAAGGAGCCAAGCGGCAGACGGGCTGAAGTGATGACCTTTGATAAGTTAATCAACATAGTTGCTTAGTCTTGTGTTTCACACATGAACCATAAAGTATCTTGTGTATCATAATTATCATAATATGATACACAAGATATGGCTGTAATTTAGGTCCTATTGCTCAAAGACAAGGGAAGTCAGTTGGTGACAAATTGTAACCAACTGAAAATGATGTACCACTGATGGAAGCAAAGTGTACAAAAATCGTACAGTCGAACCCCTGCGCCCCCTCCAACGGTTCCGGTTCGATACTTCAAGATGGTAGCCCCAACGGGAGTCGAACCCGTGTCCCTACCGTGAGAGGGTAGTGTCCTAGGCCACTAGACGATGGGGCCAATTGTTTAGAATTGGTCTATTTTGGGCCAAATCTGGGATTTGTCAATCGCTTTCCTTGTGCTTTCCTTACGCCTTGAAAGCTCGGTAGTTTTCCTTTATATTAGAGTTCTTCCAAAGCAACCCGGAAGAAGGTCTGGGTTAAACGCGGAGTAAATTCTATGTCACTAAAAGAGGTTTGATGAAAAAAACATCCGAACACCCGGCACTCTGGGAGTTTATAGATAACCAAGGCAGCTTTCGTTTCCCTTCTCCGACGGAAGTCAGCCGGCTTTATTTCCCGCTGGCCAACGAGGCGGGGATTTTATCCAGTATCACGCCCGACCTGCACGGAGACATCAAAACCAGCTATAATTCTTTCCTAACCCTGCCGGTTTCCGTGGAAGATTTACATAACACAAAATCCAACCGCAATTTTTGGGTTTATGTCGAAGGCAAAGGCGCTTGGTCACTTACCGGCGTTTCGGCGCTGCAAGACGCTGGAAAATTTTTCACCAAAGATCGTGGCCGGAATCTTTTGATTTCGGCACGTCGGTCGGGGTTATGGATAGCCCCGTCATCTCCAGAAAAAGTGACTCTTGAGGCCGGCATACTTTGGCACAAAATCACCCGCGAGAGTTCCGCCTGGAAACTGAAATCAGAAATCATCAATTTTGCCCCGGCAAGTCCGGATCGCGTTGAACTTATGATGGTGGCCCTCACGAATACCGGCAGCGCAAGAATGAGAATCACATGCACCTCGGCCATTCCGATTTTCGGGCGTTCGGCTGACAATCTACGTGATCATCAACATGTCACCTCACTTCTGCATCGCATTATTTCTCATCCCGCAGGTGTCGTGGTCAAGCCCACGATGTCCTTTGACGAGCGCGGCCATAAACTCAACGACATCTCCTATGCCGTGTTGAGCTTCCAAGAAAACGGAGAATTGCCCGAAGGCTCGTTTTCAACCGTGCCGGATTTTATCGGGGAAGGCGGTGATTTTGAGGCGCCTCGAAGCGTGCTTGAAAATAGGCCTGTTCCGCAAAAAGATGGAAATGTTTATCAAGGCAAGCCCGCCATGGGCGCCCTTCGCTTTAAAAGCATGATTCTGTCGCCCGGAAAAACCGTGCGATTCGTTTTGATTCTGGGTATCGCGGAAAAAGAATCGGAAATTGAAGGATGGATGCAAAAATTCGGCTCCACCACCAAAGCTGAAGCCGCCTTCAAAAAAAATAAGGCCTTTTGGAACGAAAAACTCGACACGCTTCGCTTTCAGACGCAAGACAACGCCTTCAACGGTTGGATGCGTTGGGTGTGCCTTCAGCCGACTTTAAGAAAAGTTTTTGGGTGTTCCTTTCTCCCTGATTTTGACTACGGCCGAGGTGGCCGCGGATGGCGTGACCTGTGGCAAGATTGCTTGGCGCTATTGTTGACGTCGCCTCTGGACACCCGAAAAATTTTACTGGACAATTTTAGCGGCGTGCGCATCGACGGCTCAAACGCGACGATCATCGGCGCCACTACCGGTAAGTTTGTCGCAGACCGAAACAACATCACGCGCGTTTGGATGGATCATGGCGTATGGCCTTACCTGACGCTGGAACTCTACATCCATCAAACAGGCGATCTGGACATTTTGTTTGAAAATACTGATTATTTCCGCGATAAACAACTTTCACGGTCGCGCGTCAAGGACAGGGAGTGGACGGAAAACGACGGCAAACAACTCAAAACCAAACGCGGCGCCATCACCGAGGGAACGATCCTCGAGCATTTATTGGTTCAACACCTGGTGCAATTTTTCAATGTTGGAGATCATAACCACATCCGACTTGAAAACGCCGACTGGAACGACGGTCTGGACATGGCCTATGAAAAGGGTGAAAGTGTGGCTTTCACCTGTGTGTACGCCTCCAATCTGGGAAAACTCGCGGATCTACTGGAAGAAGTCGTCAAACGCAAAGGGATTAAAAAAGTTTCTTTGGCTAAAGAACTTTTTCTATTGCTGGATCGGGTCGCCGGTAAAAAAATTAAATATGATTTTCCCATCGCTAAACAAAAATTGCTCAAAAAATATTTTGCCGCCGTGCAACCCAAAATCTCCGGCACAAAACGCCAAGTGATGATTTCCAAACTCGTCAAAGACCTTCGGGAGAAAAGCGCTTCCATCATCCAGCATGTTCGCAAAACCGAATGGATGCAGATGCCCCAAGGCGACTGGTCATACAACGGCTATTACGACAACCACGGCCGCCGTGTCGAAGGAGATTTTCCGGAAGGTTTCCGAATGACGCTGGCGGGACAAACATTTCCAATCATGAGCGGTGTGGCCACACTGCCACAGGTGCGCGATATTTTCCGCACCGCTAAAAAATATTTGAAGGACAAAGAATACGGCGGCTTTAGGCTCAACACCGATTTCCATCAAATTCGCTTGGATCTTGGCCGTGCTTTTTCGTTTGCGTACGGTGAAAAAGAAAACGGCGCTTTCTTCAGCCACATGTCCGTGATGTTTGCCAATGCGCTTTACCAGCGGGGCTTTGTCAACGAAGGCCGTGAAGTGCTACAGTCGATTTACCGGATGTGCTTGCGAACGGACAAAAGCAAAATTTACCCCGGTATCCCCGAGTATTTCAACTCCGAAGGTCGCGGACTTTATCATTATCTGACGGGCTCGGCCAGTTGGCTGGTTCTTACGCTGTTGACGCAGGTGTTCGGTTTCCGGGGACACTATGGAAATTTACTCTTGGCTCCCAAATTCGCCAGGGAAGATTTTTTGAGCGGAGCCGAAATTTCCGTGGAAGCGTGCTTTGCGGGTCAACAGTACAAAGTGGTCTATGTAAATTCCAAAAAACTTTCCTATGAATACTACACGATTTCCAAAGTTTCATTGAACGGCAAGGATTTAAAAGAGTTGCCCCTTCATCAAAAAGAAGTGCTCATTTCCAAAGAAACGCTGCTCAAGTCCGCTAAGAAATCCGGGAACGTCATCCGCGTAACACTCGAATAAATCAGGATTAAACGCTATAATGACGCGAGTTTATTGCCCTGTTGTGTAACGGTAGCACGGCAGCCTCTGGAGCTGCTTGTCTAGGTTCGAATCCTAGCGGGGCAGCCAATTTAAAGTAAAGTCGTTTTTTGCGGAAGTGGCGGAACTGGCATACGCGCATGTTTGAGGGGCATGTGCCGCAAGGCTTGAGGGTTCAAATCCCTCCTTCCGCACCATATAGAACAAAATAGCTCCCGCTTGGTCGGGAGCTATTTTGTTGCCCTGCGGCCTACCGTTACACAACAGGGCAAATTATAACAGACTATTTCGAAAAAACCTGTGCCGCTTTTTCAAGGCGCTGCGCGGCCTTTTTCTTTCCCAATAATGACACGGTTTCAAAAAATCCGGGGCTTACCGTGCGCCCCGTCACCGCCACGCGACAAGGATGGATAAATTCCTTTCCGCTCAAGCCGAGTTCTTTCATCAACGCACGGCTTTTTTCTTCAATCGTTTTTACATCAAAATTTTCCAGAGCCCCCAACAGCTTCGCATAGCTTTTGAATGCTTGCTCCAGTCGCGCATCGCTCAAAAACTCCGCCACGGCCTCTTGATTGTACCCGATCTCCTGGTCAAAGAAAAATTGCGCCAGGTCCACAAATTGCGCCAGCGTAAAAATACGCTCGTGGAACAAAGCCACGAGTTTTTCCAACCACGCCCGGTCCCACTGACTAGGTTGGTATCCCCTTTTTTCCAGATACGGAATGAGTCGTTGCGTCAGCGTCGGCACATCGAGTTTTCGCACGTACTGCGCATTCATCCATTCCAGCTTGTCTTGGCCGAACACAGCGCCTGTTTTGAGCACACGCTTTAGATCAAATTTTTGAATTAATTCTTTTAAGTCGATCAGCTCCTGATTGTTGCCCGGCGACCATCCCAGAAGCGCCAAGTAATTCACGATCGCCTCCGGTAAAAATCCCTGTTGCAGATACTCCCGGATCGCCGTCGCGCCATGGCGCTTGGACATGCGGGATCTGTCCGAGCCAAGAATCAAGGGAATGTGACAAAAAATCGGTTTTTTGAAGCCCAGCGCTTCATACAAAGGAACCTGTTTGGGCGTATTGGAAATGTGGTCATCACCGCGGATCACGTGCGTGATTCCCATGTCCGCGTCATCGCACACGACGGCAAAGTTGTATGTCGGACTTCCATCCGACTTAAAAATGACCAAGTCTTCGTACAGGGACGTGTCGAACTCGATGGGGCCGTGAAGCAAGTCATCAAAAATAATTTTACCGGTTTTGGGAAATCGAAAACGGATCGCCTGATCTTCACGGTAAGCCAAGTCCTGTTGGATTAATTTCTCGGCGAGGCTGCGGTAAAACTCGGTGCGTTCGCTTTGAAAAACAAGCTCTCCGTCCCAATCCAAGCCCAACCAGCATAGGCTTTCGACAATTTCATCCAAATATTCCTTCTTGGAACGCTCCTTGTCCGTGTCTTCGATACGCAGGAAAAATTTGCCGCCCTCGTGGCGCGCAAAAAGCCAATTAAACAGCGCAGTGCGCGCGCTTCCGATATGCAAGAATCCTGTCGGACTGGGCGCGAATCGTACTTTGACTTGCGACATAAATTTTCTCCTAAATCTTAATTTATCCCAGCTCTATATCGATGCGCGCAATAAACCCGTCCCGCACGCGCAACGAAAAAGGGTTAGGAATCGTATCCCCCTTGAACTCGATCACGCGGCCGCGCCCTTCCAGCAGCGAAACTTTTTTTACGGCGCCGCGCAGCTTGCCAAACGTGTCCAAACGTTTCGGGTTGTGGTACACCACCAGGGTTTTCCCCAGAAACATAAATGCCAAACAGTCTTTGGAAATTTTCACGGCTCGCTCTTGGCCATTTTTTTCAACAAACACACGCACGGTTTCTTTTTGTGTGAACAAAAATGCCGGCAAGTGCGGTTCAAACCGCAAGGATACTTTTTTATCCGGCCCCAGAACAAACGGCCTTTTTCCCACATTCATAAAAAGCCACATATTCAAAAACTCCGCCGTCGATCCTGACAATCTGGCGACAAAACCGGCGCCGTGCAATGAGTCGTCCGGAAATACGCTTGAAACGATAAACGATGAGTTTTCCAAAACGCTGCGACCATAACGCTCAGGTGGCTGAAATGGCACCAGCGCCTTTTGAAAATCATGAAAAAATTCCTCGTGCATGCCGCTTTTCAAAACCTCCAGCAAATACTTGTATTCCATGTGCAACCATACCGACTGATTCTCCAGCCACCCGGGCGTAAAAACACGCGCGCGGCCAACCTCGAGCGAGGCCTCTTTCATGCAGCCATTGACTTTGTACATGCCCAACTTTTCGTCATACAAGTCGCTGCGTCGCACGGCACGGTAAATCGCTTTGCGTTTTTCTGGATCCCTCTCCACTTTCAAAGCATGCACCAATGCTTCCAGAAAAATCGGAAGCGCCTTGGGTTCAAACTGGCGCGGGCGCACGTGCATCCCCTGAGCTTTTTTTAGCTTTTCGTGACGAACCACCTTATTTTCAAAATAGGCGCAATAAAGCCCGGTTTGGCTATCGAACGCTTTCTGCAGGCCGATTTCAATCTTTTCCCTGGCATGTTCCAAAAATACTCGAAAGCGGCTCAGCAACAATGGTCGATCCACTCCCGATAAACCTAAAAAGGTTTTTTCCCGAAACTTCTCTTTCAGCGACGTGGCCTTCTCCCAGAAAGCCATGTTTTTCCGGCGAAACTTGTCATGAAAATGCCTCTCCAGAACTTCCTCCAGTCCCTGCACGAATTCAAAAAGCTCAGCCGGAATATCCAGTGTTTCATCTGTCGAAGGTTCCAACTCATCCAAAGCCTGGATCAGAAAAATGGCGAGGCGTTTTAATTCGAAAGTTTCGGGAACGGAAGATCCGGCCAGACCCGGCAAACCGTTCAAAGCATCATACCAGGAGGGTTTGTCGGCCTCCATTTCGATTCCGACCCCTTGCGCATCCAGCGACGCAAATTTATTGGCGAACAAACATAGCAGCTTTGAAAGCAGCGTCGTCCTGTACACGGCCCCACGCCCATGCTTGTCACGCACCCCATGCGCGTCTCGGGCGCGCTGGGCAATCAACGTCGATTTTTGCTTGTCTTTGACCACCGACTGGTACTGACGCACTCCGCGGCCGTCCATCCAATAAAATTTTTCATCGCGCGCTTTCACGCGATGGTCATTGTCGTAAAACGTGTAGGCTCGCGTTTCAAGCAGTGTTTTTTTTAATCGCTCGGGATAAATCGCAAGGTAGCTTTCGATAAGATCCAGGTTGTAAGTCCAGTGATCCACCCAAAAACCTTCACCGTGCTCGGCAATTTCTTCGCAAGAAAGAAACGGAGACATCGATGTCAAAAGGCGCTGGAAACCGGAAGGCGTTATTCGGGCGCAAGATTCGAGCCAGCGGCAAAACTCGCCGAGCTTAAAAGGGCGTTTGAAGTATTCAAGCGCCAACGCCGTATTTTTCTTTCCGAAAAATCGTAACAACACTTTAAGCGATTGCGGCGATTTTTTAAAATAAAAGTTCGTTCCTTTCAGCACCAGCGGGTTGAAACCGTCAAGTTGCACCAAGTTCAAAAATGTTTTAACGTTCGCATCGGCCACGCGGGGCTCAAACCACACGTCATGGCGGCGATTTTGATTCACATCGCGATAATTGCCGTCTCCCTGTGAAAAATAGCAGTCTTCGATTAAAAACCGGTTGTAATCACGCTCCAGGTCACCGTGTTTTCTGGAATAAACATAAAAAATAAAGGGGTTTTCTTTGTCTCCCAGGCATACGGGAGCGCCTCCCCGAATCACATTGTCCAGATAGGTCTGTCCGCAGTAGTGATCGTATACGGGCGAAGCGCTGATAGAAAAAATGGGCGCTTTGATGCCTTCCACGAGCCGACGATTTTCTTCACGCTTGATTTCAAAATAACCTCGTTTCTTCGCGCGCGCCAAATAGCGGTTTAGAATATCCTTATTTCGGGCATGCCCGAAATAAGCTCTAATTTTTTTTGACTTCCCAGGCGCCAGACGAAACGTCGCGTAGCCAAACGCGCAGGGGGTTTTGTTTTCGCAGATCTGCCCTTTGGCATGCCGAAAGGAAGCGCTTTGGTTAAAGAGCACCGGTTCAGAAAAATCAAGCGCCGGCCCAAAGATCAATCCCGGATCCACCCAGGGTTCGAGTAAAGTGGATTTGCCACCATTTTCTTCGAGCAGCCCAAAATAAAAATTGCCGCCATCAATCTTCATCACTTCGGGCCGGTCGGTCGCGTCTACTTTGAGACGCAGAAAAGGCGCCTTTTTTTCCATGTTTTCAGCCACCATCCATGCCTCGATGGTGCGGCTCATCTGCTTGATGAAAAATTCATTCATGCCGTAAGGGTTTACCTGTGGCAAACCGTCCAATAGCTCCAGCTCCATCGGATGCGAAGAAATATTAGTAACCACCACTTCGCGCACCAGCGCGGCGATCGGCTCCCCAGGCAAGGTGAAATAATTGACGGCCGTTTCAAAACCAGCCGAGGAATTTTTTTCGCGGAGACGCAGCTCATACGAGCTGATTTCCATCGATTGCTGAGCCGGCGATGCAGATCGGTGCCAAGCATGAAAAGGCTCGTAAAAAGAAAATGGCGCGGAGACGCTGTCACTGTTTTTGAATTTAATAAAGGTGCGAAATCCGGCGCTGGGGGTCATCTGATAAGCTTTGTTCGCGGGAAAAAATTCCAGCATTGCGTTGTCTTTATTTCGAGTGCCAAAACTTGCCACCGCCTGGCCCCGATTGACATAAAACACCCACATCGGAGTGCCATACAACCCCGCAATTGCCGGCAAAAAATTACTGAACGGTTTTTTCTGGTTGTAATTCTTGATTACAAAACGGCCATCCGGCTCAAGATTGTAATCCAAGGCCAAATTTAGCGGTGCCGTGTGCGAATTCATGATTTTATCTGCCCCATGGAAAGCTCACATTTTACATGGAAAGCACCGAGCTTTTCTATATAAAAATTGTCAAGGCTAATCCATTCTTATTAAGCTTATTAAATTAGTTTTAATAAACTTCTATAACCTATTGTTAATTAATAAGTTAAGAAAAATATAAAATTGAGCTCGATTATTGAATATGACTGGGCAGTCAGGTATAGTTAAATTAAGGATTTGAAGCTCGTTGAAAAGAAAAGAAGTAAAGGCAAACCGTTCGAAAGGACGGGACGCAAAGCCGCAAACCTAAACGCTGACTTTAAGAGCGCAAGGTCGTTGGGCTGCCGGAGTGAGTGCCCCGTGAAACAAATAGACGAGAAAAATAATCGGATTCCTGGAAAAAAAGCAGTTCTGGCCATCATGATGTTAGCCGGCGTTCTGCTCTGCAGTTCGGCATCGGCGAGTTCGAAAGCAGCCACCATACAAGTTTCCTGCACGATCAAACCCATGATTGAAATGTCTGCTTCTTCTTCGATACGCGCCACTTCCAATCTCGACAAAAAGTATCAAATGACCGAAAACGAGCTAGAGCGTGGATTGCAGAAAATCAAACTCTATAGCCTGACCGCACTTTAAACAACCCCTCCCTGTGCCCTTGTTTTGACCGAAAACCTATGTTATATTTCGATTAACGTTATGAGAAAATTTTGCTTGCTATTTTTGTCGGTGCTTTCCGTTTCCTGGCTACTACAAAACGCCGCTCAGGCTGAAAGTAAAACAGTCACCGCGGATTCCAAAGCGCTGATCGTGCCGGTGCTTGAGCTTTCCGTATCGCAGCAAGGCGTCTCCGAGTTGCGTTTCGGGGAAATCACGCCCTCCAGTTTCGGCCCCATCCAGGCTGCGCCCAAATTGATTTTGATCGAAGTTCATTCAAACAGCGGGGAAAAATATCAAGTGACGCAAGCCATCAGCGGCGCTCTGGAAAATATTGACGGAAAAACGATCGGATTGGAAAATTTGAAATTCAAAACAACCTCCGCAAAATCCACGGGCCACGCCGTCGCAGATTTTACGTCCTTTGCTCCGGGATCGCAGACGATTTTCACTTCCGATGACCAGGGCACCGACGACATTATTTCCGCAGAATACCAGCTTACGATCCCCTCTTCTCAGTCGCCGGGCGATTATGTGGCGCTTTTGACGTACACCGTGTCTTCGGTCTGAGACTTTGCCTTCGGATTCACCGATAAAGGAATATGGATATCCGACATCGTGATGGCGCCTGACGGTATCTCTATTTTGACGGGTGCCGGTGCCACGAAACCCACGGGTAGACGCGAATGGTCCACGGTAAGCTCAAACAATCCCTGATTGAGATTGTCAAAAAGATACCAACCCTCTTTATCCGAAACCACCGACTGGCCAGCAAACAATACCGGAATATCGGACAATGCTGTTTCGTTTGCATCCAAAGCATTGTTGCGGTTTTCGTCTAAAAATACACGTCCCGTCAGAGCCCGGGCGGCGCGCAGCGGAAAATTCAGTTCATACCGGATTCCTTCGTACAGCGTGAAATTTTTCTTCGGAACGTTCAAAGGCAAATACCCTTCGGGCAACGTGGACAATACAAGCGACGCCGTATGCTCCCCCGCCACGACATTCGGAAATGAGTAAACGCCGAGATTGTTGGACCTGGCCGACACCGCATTTTCGAGAGTAATTTTGACCTTGCCTACGCCCGCATCCGTCAGATCGTATTTTCCGTTTTTATTCAAATCATTGAAAATAATTCCCGTCACTTCCGATCGAGGAGTCAAGCTGAAATCAATCTTTATTGTCTTGTTTTGCACAATATCCACTTGCTGAGTCAGCGCGCTTGTCGGGGCGAAACCATACGGGATTTTAGAGCTGTCGAGTGTCAGTGTCACTTTTTTCCCGCTTACGCCCTTGATTTGGTAATAACCTTTTTCATCCGTGAGGGCTTGTTTGCCATCGGTGGTGGTCACCAGCAGGCCGGCCAGACCCGGTTCATACGGTTGCCGCGTTCCATCGCCGTTTTGGTCCTTAAAAACGTATCCTTCGAAAGAGCCCACCGCGCCCCAGCGGTACCCGGTGTCAAAATTACAGCGCATGCCGGTGTAAAACTGCGCGTCCACTCGCGGGGAAGCGACATTCAAACTCTCCGCCACATACTGCGTGGCGCTGCCTGTTAAAAAAAACTCCATGTCTTCAAATTCACGGTAATAAATGCCGCTCGAAAATTCCGTACTGTCTTCGCCAGCCATAAAGCTGTTGGAGGATTCCGTCTGCTCTTCGTCGCGAATGCGCAGACGCGTTTCCATGAAAAAAGGTGAATTTCCGATTTGGTGAGAATAATCCCAGGAATAAACCAATGCGCTGGGATGCGTGTAGCGGCTAATTTCTACTTCTTCGAGCGCATTCCATTCTTTTTGCACAGAAAAATTAATATCCCAGAATAACCGCGTGTAAAGACCCAAAATCACCTGGTTCTGTCTAGTGTCGTTGAGCGAGCTGGTCAGAAGATGATTGACCCGATATTGATAACGGGTAAAAAGAGTGGCTTTATGCCCCCAGATGTCAAAGTGCTCGTTGTACTGCGTGCCAAACATGCGTTGGCGCGTAGGGCCAAGGCGTCCGGTGTCGTCCAAATCCTGAAAATTGAACGTCCAGCTCACTTCATCATACGGAGACCACGTCAATAAAAGATCTGTGTGCACATTCGCCGCATCCGGTTTTTGGGGATTGGGGATCAAGCGATCGCGAAAAATATCCAATGAACCAGAAGCCGCCCAATGCTCCAACGGCTCTGCGTTGATTTCCAGTAAATTTCCCACTTCTCCCTGCCGGGATGGCGCGCCGATCAGCGTCTGGAACTTGCGGTTGACGTCGCGAAATTCATCGCGCACCCGCAGCTTATCGAACATTGCCGTAACGGCATGCTTGTGCGCAAATTCCTCATTGTCAAAATCGGTTTCGTTTTTGAGCAGGGCATGCTCGCCTAAGTTAACCTCTGTCTGTGCGCCAAAACCACGTCGATTCAGATTATCCGCACGCGAACGGCCCGAACCCGAGAAATAACCGGCCTTCAGTTTGGCGTTATCGTTGACTTTGAAATCCATCACGCCGCCCGATAAATAAGAATTAAGCGTTCGTTTGGAAAGAACGCCCGGCGTCAATGTGCCGATGATGCTCGAATTCTCACGTCCATGAAAAGCGCTCCAACTCACGCGCTTCGCATCGTCCCAGTGTTCGACTTCCGCGCCGCGTATACGAGCGCCCGGAAAGACCATGAGGTCCGGCTTGACCTGCGTATCGCCGATGGTGGCATTGAAATTTTTATAAGCCCCCATTTTTCCGTCGTTCAATACGACCTGCGCGTCGCTCAGCAAGGTTTTGCCGACGGCTTTTTGAGTCTGCATGTGCCCGGAAAGCGCCCCGTAGGGAGTATCGCCCTCCAAGCGAAAATTTTGCGTAAAATCGACACTCGATCGTTGCATGGTACGAAAGGTATCGCCTGTATAACTGGCCGTGCGCGCGTTGTCATAACCGAACCGAAACGCTCTATTTTTTTCGAACGCTTCCAGCTGCCTGAGTTGGTACTGAGAGGTAACCAGTTTTGGGGGAAGCACTCGAAGCGCAAACGTGTTTCGCCCGGCGGCATTCCAAATATGCACGAAGGTACTGCCAATGCCCGTCCCCATTATTTTCAGAATTTCGGAATTAACATTTTCAAGCGTGGCGATCCCTTCATCGGTGGTCACGAATTTGATTAAGCCGCCAATTTGTTCGACAAGCAGCGTCTGATTGAGCTCGATTTCTACGGTCCCCCCCACGGATATGATTTCCCCAAGCGTGCGCCGGACAACCGGTGGTGGCGGAGCGCCCGGAATCAGAAACAAAGTGTTTTGGCTTGAAATCGCTGTAGAAAATCCTTCCTCCAGCGCGGTGGTTTTATTAGTTTTAGGACCGAGATTGGATTTGTTCCAACGTTCATTGAACGTGTAAAAATCAGCTTCAGCGCCAAAACTTGCGGCAGGAAAAACAAGCGCGTTTGTGAAAAGAAAAAGAGATAGCAGTTGCGTGAACAACCGGCGCGGGAACATATTTAGGAAATGCGGAGGGTTTCTTCCTTGACTTCGGTTTTACCCTTGCCAAGGTCATACGTGAGCAAAAGTTGGTACTGGCCTTTTGGCAAGCGCCCAACCCATTGCGTTTTTCCGTGTTCGGTGCTTCCGGGAAATGTATAAATTTTATTTAGATCGCCGCGACCCAATACCTTGCCTTCAGAATCCATGATCAGTAAGTTTCCGCCAAGAGTGATGTCTACGTTGCCTTTATTTCGGAACACGGTGGTAATTTCCAGGGGTTTATTTCCCTGCGGAGGCTTGATTTGTACCGATTGGACCTCGCCGCTTCGATCGATGGTTCCTTTTATCTGAATGAGAAACAATGCGCCAATACGCCCGGCCACCAGCACATTCACCCCTTCTTCATTCGTCGTGGTTCCAAGAAGGGTTTCAAAGAAAAAAACGGAATAATATGCGCCTTTGGCATCTTTGGGGACAGCAACGGTGTAACGTGCCGTGATGCGCCCAAAAGGGGGAATTTTCGAATCGGCGGGAGTAAATGTGATCCATTTACTGGCCGAAAGCGGCGTGGACCCGGCCGGCGTGAATTTTTTTTCACCCGTGCCGCCGCCTACATACGTCCAATCTTCCACGTACAGCTTGGCCTTCACTTCTTCGTTTTCAGGATTTTCCGCGATTATTTCACCGGAATAGGTGTCTCCGGGAGACAATTCCAGCTCAATTTTTGGATTGGAAATTCGTATCGTCGAGGCCGTTGCTTGCATCGGCATCGAGAGGAATAGAGTCAGCAAACAGAGGAGATAAAGTTGATTTTTCATATAACAAAAGTTCACAAATTCTAACAAATAAATACTATTATGTCAATTACTAAATATTTTCACGTATTATTGTATTTTTATTTCAGGCCAGCTAGGTGGTTGTCAGTGTAAATTGAACGGTGGCTGCGTAGGCGCCGCTTTTCTGACTCAAAGGAATTGCCTGCGTGGCTCCTGTGATTGGGTCGCCGGACAAGGTATATCGAAGTCTAACGGTAATTGTAGAGCCAGTAGGATCGTTAAATAGGGGGCGCGAGCCCACTGCGGACCCCGCAACGCCTAAACTCGAGCCGGAGGGCGGCAGCAATCCCGCATTGTCGTCCGAATCGTAGATGGGTTTTACATAAAAAGCTCCATCGGGAAGCGCTTCGGACCCGCCAGTCCTGGTCAAGGGTGTTGAAAGCTGAGTTAATGCATAAGGGTTTCCCGCGGTGTTGATTTTGAGAAGTACATTGAAAAACCGTTGGGCGCGATATTCGTCTTGAACGCGAGATAGCTCTCCAAAATCCAACGATGGCACCTGGGCGCCGGTGAGCTGATCAATGATTGTAAGTTGCAGCGCTAGCCCTGAGGGAATCTCGGCTGATACATTCAGAGGCCCCGCCGTAAGATTGGCTGCGCGAGCGCCTATCGTGAAAGAAAGCGCTAAGAAGAATAAAAAAAAGAAACTAAAAAAACTTTTGGTTTTTGAAATGAATGTGGACATCCCAGTCTCCGCGTAGTATCCGACTGAATTGACCGCGAACGATTTTTTCGTTCGCGGTCAATAGCTCGGTTCGGTAAAAAGACCCCCGGTCCCCCTAACTAAAAAGCGGAGATCAGGCGGTGACTGAGATTGTGACCGTACCCGAATAAGTGCCTGCGGCCTGGCTTAGCGGAACGCCAGTCGTAGCACCGGCTGCTGGATCATCGGTGACTGAATAGTGCGCCTGAATGGTTCTTCCTGCCGCCGTTCCTGCTTCGCTGGTATAAAGCGTACGAGTCCCCACCCAAGATCCGGCTGTACCTACAACAGCTCCCGCTGGCAGGACTGCGCCGCCATTATCGGCCGCTGCATAAACAGGAACAACGGTGCAAGCGCCCGCGGGAAGCGTCGTGATTCCGTTGGACATCGCCGTACCTGTTTGTGTGAGTGTATAAGGCAACCCCTGAGAATTGGCTGAAATAAAAGCAGCTGCGTTACCAGTTCCCGTGGTGCCCGTCGCAGAAGAACGAAGCGTACCCGTTCCAATATTAACGAGTTGGCCGAAGTTCATCGCGGTGATGAGGGCTCCTGCAAAATCGTTTTTCTTTATCACTACGGTCAGCGTCAAAGCACTGGCCACACTCGCAGAAGTGGTGATCGCTGGAGTGGAAGTTGTAGCCGCAAAAGACGGCTCAACAAAACCAAGCGCCATGGCCGCAAGAATTGCTAAACTGAATATTTTCTTCATTTTGGTTCTCCCTTTTTGTTTTTTTCTTTTCAGCCGATCCAAAAACAAAAAACCGGATCGCGAAAGAAGGTTTAACTTCTCTGGCAACCCGGCTGACCCAAAATAAACAGGCTCCGTGGCTTTGCGTCCCGCCCTTTCGAGCGGTTTGCGTTTTACATCAGAAGGTCTTTTCCGAATGAGCGACTAACACTCATAATTTACATCAACAATATGTCAAAGTCAAACTATGGACAAAAAAATTATTCGCCATAACTTGTTTATAATGAATAACTTATAAAGTTGTAATACTTATTTATAAAAATATTTAAAAACAAAACTATAAAGTAGTGATCGAGTACTTAAGTTCGGAACTGTAAGAACCGGCCTTGGTGTCGGAAGGCACTGTAAGAGCGTAGTTCAAAACAAACTCTTCAGGCGTGCCTTTTTTGTCAGAAGTAAAAACAACCGTTTCCCCTTCTTCCACAGGTGTCGGCGCCGGGACAGCCAAAATACCCGTTTTAGCATTCGCCCCGAAAAACAAAAAATGTCCTTTTGGAATCACGCCGCCTTCGGCGTTGGTCATTTTTCGCGGTACTACTTGAAAAATCTGGTAAGGCTGTCCTAAATTGCTATGCACTTTCAGCAGCACGGTTTTTTCTTGTTTTTCTTGACCGGTTTTAAACGTGCCAAAATTCAAATTGCCGCCATGCTCCATCTGAGTCTCCAAGCTGAAAATAGACTCGATGTCAATTTTGATCGGTATATTGAGCACCTCGGCCGGTACGAACGGAGAGCTGGACTCCACGCGAAAACTCAAGCTACCCGTATAAATTCCGGCTTTCTGCAAGGGGCTGGGATTCAGAAAAAATTCGAGATGAATTTGGTCACCGGCTCCCCACTCATTGGATTGGTAAATGACTGCAGGCGATTGCGAAATCTCCGAAGGAGCATCCGCTCCGGCACGAAATGTGAGCGCTGTTTCCGTCAGCGCCTCGCCCTCCGCTGAAATCGGAGCCTCGGTCAACTGTTGCAGCAGCCGATAGCGGGTGCCAATATTGCTGTCAATCTGAACCTTCAAAATTTCCGAAGCCCGCAACCTTTCTTTTGAAATCTTTCCGAAATCAATTAATTTGCCGGCCTTGGCATTTTGAATGGTCAAACGGAATTTAGGATTGATTTCCACGCGCACGTCCAGCGTCGTCGTGCTCGGCGAAACACCTGTCTGAGCATTCACCAACTCCGCCGTTAAAGTCAGTTGGGTGTGATAAATGCCTCCCGGTTGGTTTTCTGGAACATGGACGTTGAACACCAACACAAATTCATCCGATTCTCCACTTGTGTTGGAAGTATAAATCTGTTTTTGTCCCATCGCGAGTGGCGTTTCAAGCTGAGTTCGTAACGTGCCCAGCGGATTTGAAGGAGAAAACTGGATAAACGCTGCTGCGGGAATGGTATTGCCAAGCTCGTTGGTGAGCGGTTGGTAAAGCGTTTGAAGAATCCGGTATTGGGTGGTCCGGTCGCTGACAACCCCGACGGTCACTTCTTCATTCCTCAAAAGCTTCCCCGGCTCGGCGCTCTCAAAACGGATGCTTTGGCTGCCGCGGCGCGGACTGACCGAAAGCTGAAATGCTGCCAGCGCGTCCGTGGGCAAACTGAGAAGGACAGACGAGAGCATAAAAAAAAGAAAGAAAAATCGACTAAAGCGCATGGGACTCCTCACTAGAACTCTCCCGTCAACGATACACGAAACAAATGTTCGGTGTCAACCGTTGGAAGCGAAAAAGACGTGACGCTGTAAGGAGTCACCTGTGGCGCACTGGTGCCCAGACCAAAAGCGCCGTATTCCGAACGAAAAACGGTGGAAGAGTTGATCTTGTAATCGAAACTACCGTAAAGATTATGGTGCTCGCGCACGTCGCTGACGGAATAATTATTGGCGATGAGTTTTGGAATATCCAGAATTCTGGAATGCGTGTAATCAAAAAAGAAGCTGAGTTTTTCCGAATAATCATACTGAACGCTCAAGCCTTCATGATTCACGTTGTCGTCGATACCCGCCGCAAATTTGTAACCATTTTGTGCCATGTGCAGGGTGAATTTGAGATTCTTATCGGGATTGAAAATGAGCCGCTCACGGAATATGTCAAAATACTCGTACGGCGGAATAGAACCAAGAGCTCTTTGGCCGTAAAGAAACGTGGTCACATGATCGACCAGAAGACCATCCAATCGATCGTTGGAATTACGAAAAGTGCCGTTTAAAATGCCCCGAGGAAAATCAGGGACGTCATTGCTGCGCTCATAAAACCCCTCGGCAGTCCATTTAGGGCTAATCACGTATTGCAGGGCCGCGGCATACGTGAGACGATCCGCATCGGCGTCGGCCGGAACCTCGATATTTTGCACCCGCAGGCTCGCAGGATCCTCATAGCTCACGAAATAATAATTTGCCAGGTACGGATCCACATACCCTGTCGTCTCGGGAAATCCGTGCCAACGAAAAAGCGCTTTGCCGGTCAGTCGGTTGGTGAAACGATAACTGATTTCATCGCGAAAAACCGTTTCCAGGTAGGCGGTATTGTTGGTTTTATGCACGTTGCGTACGTCGATAAGATTTTGGAATCGCTCTTTGAATAATTTTTCTTTCCACCTTGCGCGAATCACCATGCGGTTGCGGTCGATACCATCCCCGATGCGGAAATGCTCCAGATCAGGACTGTAATCCTGGAAAGACAGGTGATTTCCCCAAAAATGATCATCTCGCGTATTCGTGTAACGCGAAAGATTGGCGTCAAACTCCTGATCCATCTGCGTGTAACTTAAATGGAAATCCGTGTGTCCATCCATTTCATGGTCAAAACTCGAATCCACGGCCGCTTTGTAGGCATAACCTTCATCGGACGACTTGATGCTTTCATTGGTCAAAAGATCGCGCTCGCGGTGTGAGCCAGCCACCTCGGCTTTGAGGTCCGTGCTCGGAATAAGGTTGTATTTCACATCGGCGCCGACGACTTGATTAAAGTCTGCGACATTGCTGTCAATAAGGCCGGTGCGGAACGTGTACACCCCGCCAATCATGAGCGCATCTGTGGCTTGATGTTTGATGCGGAATGCGCCGGGAACATTGTCCGCCCTAAAAAAATGCTCATCCCAGGGCGTGTAGGGCGCCGCCACCGTTCCGGCAAAATAAGTCTTGTCCCAATCCGCTTCAAGCGACGCCCCCCGTAGAAGCACCAGCCTGTTTCCAGCCGAATCACGAGCCAAAAAAGACAGGCTGTCTGAATAATAGCCCCGTTTCAGAGAGTGGTCGCTAAAAAACTGAATGGGCACATACTGGTAAAGCCAAGGACTTTGCTGCCAGTAGTCTTTATGATTTGAAAGTTCTAGCGGATCATCTGTGGAAAGCGCTTGTCGTTCGTCTGCCAATGCAAACGCGCGCAGATGCCAATCATCCTCCGTGTAATCCATCCACAGTTTCCGGATGGGACGGAATTCATAATTTAAATCATATTCGGGAATCGTAAAAGGGATGCCGTTGGTGGCCGGGTTATAATCATAAAAACCATGCACGACAGTTCGAGTCGTACGGCCATCTTTCACTTTGATCAACGGAAACGCCAGGGAATCCGACACGTTGGTGCGATAAGACTCGTTGATAACGGAATTGATCGCGCCAAAATATTTCAAGTTGTAACGTATTTCTTCTCCCCCAATATCGCTACGTTGCAGCTGCTCGCCCGTGCTACCCACCCAGGACCAGGGGTCATTAACGATCTGCGTATAAAAATTAAATTTTTCTCGGGGCGCAAAATCAAGGTTCAATAAAAATTGGCTATAAATCGCAGGATCGTAAGTGTTGTTTAGGCGTTCACCAAAAAGATAGCGAAAATTACGTTCCTGCAGATCGGCGTTGGCGTCATTCAAAATAACGTCTTGCCCATCAGCGCCGGCCGCCAAGCGGTAACGGCCGCTCATTTTGACGAATCCGCCCGGCAAATTTTTTTCGGCTTCATCCAGCGCTTTGTCGGCGGCTTTCTTCATATCAGGATTTTGGCTGGGATCAAAACCGGTGTCTGTTTCATCCTCCGCAACTGCCAGAGCGGGGCTGACAGGTACCCCGCCGGGAGCTGCGGCGAAAACCAAAGAACAAAAAAAAGCCATAAAAAACATCGAGACAAGAACTCTCGGGGCCATCGCCTTGCTCATTCTGTCGCGCCTTTCTTCCATAGCAATCGGAATCTTACTACATTCCGAGGGATTTTTGCCCTCTTGCCGCATTATCCCACAAATAGACAAGCTGGCTCAATTATTTCTTAACGCAACTCAAAAGGATTGTATTCCTTCCAAGCGAATAAACCATAAGCCGTCGCAGCCACCGAACCAGTGGACGCGCCCTTGGGTGTACGCCAGCCATGTCCCGTGTCCACGTTATCAGCCGATGCGTACGGCAAACAACCCCGGCCTTGACCCGTTCTCGAAGGACTCGTGATAATGAGTTTTTGCAATTCATTGAGATACAAATTGGCTTTTTGAGAATAAAAAGACGCTTTATCCGCCGCACCCAATCCCTCGAAATATCGCGCCAGGACCTGATAGCCCACAATCATCTGAGCCGTCCATTCGGTGGAAATCACGCCGCCCCGCCCCAAATTTTGTGCCTTGGCAAAATCAAATCCACGCACTCGTAAGGAGTCGTTGCGCCCCAGATGCGTCTGAACTGTCACCTCGCAGTGCTTTTTGGCAAATTCCATAATCGCCTCGGGGTCCAACTGGATTTGTTTAAGCGTTTGGGGACCAAGGGCGGCAATCGACCAGCTGAATGTGTCGGTGGCAATCGTCGCGTCGCCTTTTCCGCGATTGGGACGCATTTCCTTAATGCTGTAGGCGTATTTTTGGATCCAGCTCAGGGATTGCTGTTGAGCGCGACGATATTTTTCATCGCCTGTTTGTTCATACAACATACGGAAAAAAGCGTAACCGTCCAAATTATGTTCCGTGCTATACCAATCGAATTTTGGCCCGCCGCGCATCCCGCCTTCCGAGTCCTGCATACGAATCGCCCAGTCGCCTATTTTTTTTGCCAAGGGCAAAAATTGTCCGTCTTTAGTTTTATGTTCATACTGTAAGGCTGCAATACCCAGCCATACATTGGGCCCCACGTGCACGATGCTCTCTGTGGGACTGCCCCCCACCGTGTCATAGGCGTTGTAGAAAGCGCCCTGGTCGCGGGCGGCGCGTTTGTCAAAAAAAGAAAGGATAGCCGCCGCGTTTTGGGTATCTCCAAACAACAGAAACACCTGAGCGGCCAGCGCCTGATCATACGTAAAGGCGGTGTCTTCCAGAAGCGGATCTCCTTCAAAGCTCGCCACCAATCCCGTATGCAAATTTTGATGAGATTTGAGCCATTGAAACATTTGTGCCGATACAACCGACAACTGCTTTTGGCCTTCTTGCTCGAGCCGCTGGAAAGTTTCCTGCAATTTTTTCTGACCGACTTGAGTATCTTCCAGCTGCCGACGTATCGCCTCTTGCTTGCTAGTGCTTTCACGAAGCTGTGCCTCATAAGCATTTTTTTGGTTCATGAATTCCGTACTAAGCGCCGCCGACTGATCGTTGAGCTGTTGATTCTCTTTGTTCAGCGTCGATAAAAAAGTTTCCAATCTCTGAATTTTCTGGTGCGCAAGGGACAATTTGGCATCCAGCTTTTTTTTGCGTTCATCCAGTCCCTGCAAATTTTGAACTACTTGCGATTTTTTTTCAGCACTGGCAACCAAGTCGTGAATCAAGCGCCGGTTCTCGTTGATCAGTCGTTGGTCATGAATAAAAAGCGCTGCAAGAAGAGCCAGTAAAAATATTCCGATGAACAATCCAACGCGAGGCGCCCAGACTGACCGATTGGCATGCCCAATCAGGCGTTTTTTCGCCACCGGGTCTATCTGTTGGTAGACGACGCCAATAAAATAACGCGGCGGGTGCAACGACTGCTCTTTTTTCAGCCAAACTATTTTGGCCGAAGCTTTGATGGGATGAAGTGAAAATGTGGGGTTGATCGTAAGTTGAAGAATGATTTCGGGAGATGCAAGGACCTCTTCGGTTTTCTTGCCAAAGGTTTTAAATTCGATACACATACCGGCCACGCTCACGTCGCGGGTAAAACCCTGCAAAAGACCGGACGGGATTTTTTCACCATTCCCGGAAAATATTTCAAACTCTACCGGGAAAACGGTATTCATTCTTACATAACGGCGTTTTTCATGCATTTACTGATGCGGCGGGTTCCAAAGTTCTTTCAGCGTCGTATAGGATTCTTTCACAAGACGTTCCTGCACTCCGTTGACGCGACGCTTGGGATCGAGTTTCACGATCCCCCACCACTCTTCGTTCATGTTCATCTTGTCAGCGCCGTAAGCATCGAAATGATAAGAAGTATTTTGCCAGTGGCCGGCTTCGTCATGCACCGACCAGGTATTGGGAATGTTTTCGTTGCCCTTCCACCACTCATCGGTCCATTCAAAAAGAGTCCCGCCCAGCGCGTTACCGGCGCCTTTTTTGGCAAACATATTTCGTTCAATATCCTGCCATTGTAGTTTCAAAAACTCCGCTTGATTGGTTTCATCTTCTTGGCGCGTCGCCGCATTAAAACTATCCGCGCCCCACTCCGTCATCATAACCGGCAAATCAAATTTTTCTTTCACCTGGCGAAATAAATTACCAAAACCTGGCCCACGGTAGGCGATCATTCCCAGTGCGTCGATGTCCGGACAATACTGCTTGGCCACGTCCAAGCTGCTCACCTCGCCCACGCCCATCACCACGGGATGTTTGGAATCGATTTTTTTGATTTCTCTGGCAAGCTCATTGACGAACGAATAATAAATTTTTGCTTTTTCTTTGCGTTGGGCTTCAGGGGTTGGCAGCGCATCGATCGCGTCGCTCGACCAGCGTTGGACATCACGGTCAAAACTATAATTATTTTCATTGCCCAGCACCCACATCAGAACGCCGGGGCTGTCTTTGTATATTTTGACCATCTCCAGCACTTCGGAACGGACTTTCTCCTTGAATTCCGCATCCGTGTAATTGGGGGGAGGCCAATTCCAAAACCCTAGATAGCTTCCAACCAGGGAATGAATGCCAAATTTTTTGTAAAGATCATCCATGACACGGCGCACTTCGGCTGGATTTTTACCCATGCGATAAAAACGCACCGTGTTTACGCCCATCAGCTTCATTAGATGTCCGTCAGTGATCCAGGGCTTGTTTGCATCTCCCCAGAAGTTGTATTCATAGTCTTTGCCAACCGGGATAGGACTGTAGCAAACCCCATGAATCGCAAACGGCTTGCCGTCTACCAGAAGGCGGTAACCTTGCTCTTTTTTTTCAATGGCAATGTTCGGAACACGCGACAAAGCGGCCTGCCGGCCATAAACATAAATACCCGCATAAACTGCCACTATTAAAATAAAAATCGCTGCTTTTTTCAAAACCATAACCTTTCTGATAAAATCTCGAAACAAATTTATAGTGTGAGCCACCCCAAAGGATGGCTCGCTTTAAATTTGATATCCTTGTTCCCTATCGTCCGTTTTTATTCGTACCGAATATCATCCAAATAAAAAGTGGCACCCTCAGGATTGACGTCCAGATTTGTCGCCCAGCAGAATCCGCCGCTGATTGAAGAAAGGTCTTTGCCTTCCAGATCAATCGTAAACTGCTGCCATTCGGCCGTCAACACCACAGGG
>CAZVNB010000017.1:0-24614 GCA_964628355.1 uncultured Planctomycetia bacterium
CTAGTCTCGGTCCTCTTGGCATGGTAGAAATCTCCTTCCTACTATACAAGACGACAGAGGGTAACTTTTTCGTTCAAAGAAT
This sequence comes from uncultured Planctomycetia bacterium, assembly GCA_964628355.1. Taxonomy (GTDB): domain Bacteria; phylum Omnitrophota; class Gorgyraeia; order 2-02-FULL-51-18; family 2-02-FULL-51-18; genus CAZVNB01. The sequence continues at coordinate 83 of CAZVNB010000017.1, forward strand.
ATCTAGAATTTGGCTATTTCCTAACCTCTCCCCGTGGAACGTCGTTCGGTTTAGGTTTAGAGATACAATAATTTTTACCTAAATCACCACTCCACTAAAACAGAGCCTGTGGCGCCGGCCCCGCCATTACCACCGGAGAAGGCGCCGCCGCCGGCACCTCCACCTCCACCTCCACCTCCGCCGAAGCCACCCCCACCTTCACCGCCGCCACTAGGGCTATTGCCACCTCTACCGCCGGATCCAAAAATACTGCCACCACCACCGCCACCGGTACCTGAACCGGTTGGCGGGCCGGAGCCGCTAGAGCCGCCAGTACCCCCAGTGACGCCACCTCCACCACCCCCACCACCACCAGCGCCACCGATACCACCAGCGCCGCCGACACCACCAGAAATAAAAGTAGCACCAAATGCTGATGTGCCTCCAGTACCCCCAGCGCTGCCGGCACCTCCGCCAACACCGCCGGCGCCGAGGCTACCTCCGTTGCCAACTATTATTCCATAATTAAACCCAGGGGTAACAGGAAACTGCATTGCCATAATAGCATGAGCGCCACCCCCACCACCACCAGCCCAGGGCGGGGCGCAAAAGTTGCAGCTAGCACCCCCACCACCCCCACCCCCACCACCCCCACTCATACTAACCCACACTGTTGTTACGCGTGGAGGACAAACCCATAGTGCAGCGCCAGTTGTAGTAAAAAGTTGTTTACCATGTGGTGTCAGTACCGCCCCACTAAGCAGATACCTTCCGGTAATACTTACATCACCTGCCACATTAACCTTGAAAGTGTCCAGACTCGCCGCCCCGATGTCGACCTTGCTACCGAGGGTCGTAGCCAAATTCGTATTCCCCGTCGTATCCAAGTTCTGATAAGAGCCATAAGGTGAAGGATAATAGGTAGAGACAGTTACATTCTCTGCATAACACACAAAAGCCGCGAACACCAAGACGAAGGTAAACACCAGTGCTCTTAAACGCTTTTGCATTTTCATTGGGAACCGCTCCTTAAAAGGCAGTATTTTCTATTGATACATCTATTAAAAGTGTACGCTAGTTTATCTAACAGTCAAGTTTTATTGAGTTTTGTTAAGTCGGAGGCGTTCCTGTTGGAGGCGTGCTCCGGGGTGCCAGCCTTCTAGATATTCTTCTGATGGATATTCTTCTGATTGATTTAACCAAGCGCTGTTGCTAAACTACCATCAAATCATGTTCATAAAAGGAGATTCTCATGCCTGAAGCATCTGTTTCACTCGATGGAGCCACCCTCTTTCTGTTCGGTTTGCGTTGGCTGCATTTGATTTTTGGAATCACGTGGATCGGCTTACTTTATTTCTTCAATTTCGTGAATGGCCCGTTCGCCAAGACCATGGATGCGGAAACCAAGAAAAAAGTCGTACCGCAACTCATGCCGCGCGCGTTGTGGTGGTTCCGCTGGGCAGCGATGATCACATTTATCACGGGCTGGCTTTATATCGGCGCTAAGCTTGGGCTGAGCGGTCAAAACTTCATCCAAGGCCTTACGACCAGCACCTGGGGGCAATGGATCGGACTGGGAGCTCTACTAGCCTCGATCATGTGGTTCAATGTGTGGTTTATCATTTGGCCGTCACAGAAAAAATTGATTACCTGGATCAAAAAAGGAGAGGCCCCTCCGGAAATGGCCGGCATCACCCAAAAAGCATTTTTGGCATCACGTCTCAACACTTATCTATCTTTTCCCATGCTTTTTTGCATGGGAGCTGCCAGCCATTTGCCTGCATTCAATTTAGTTTATGTGCTAGCGGCTTTCTTGATTGGCTTTGTGCTGGTTTGGCATCTGGTCAATAAGGTGGCGGGAAAAGTGGGCGCTAATTTTTGATTTCGCCTAAACAGCGAATCTGATTTCAATTTCCTTTATTTCTTGGGCGCCTACAATAATTTTTTGCGTCTGCACGCCTAATTTCTCGTGCCACGCTTGGATCGTGTATTCTCCGGGAGGCAGGTTCTTTAGTTCAAATTCCCCCTTCGCGTCCGATACGCCGAAATAAGGGTGCGACACAACTCCGACATAGCCCAACATCCACGGATGCACGTCGCATTTTAAAGGCACCATAATTTCAGGCGCATCAAATTTCCTCGTTTGCTTCATGCCCACCATCGGCAGGCCGAGATTAAACGCTTTGGAAGCTTTCGGATAGGAGTGGATATTATGCAACGTCGAATCCTGATTTAAAAAAATTATATTCTGTCCAACTCTGGCGCCACTCACATGCGGCACATACATACATTTTGAATTTTCAATAGTCACGGCCTGTTCTGGCTGGGGGAAAGAATAACCTTCAAGCCCTTCTTTTACGTACACAAACACATTTTGCAAAGCGCCGGTGTTCACAACGAGTTCTTCTGAAGTAATGGTGCCTCCTGGATGCAGCCCCGAGCACTCGGGATTGCCTTTCACGGAAATTTCTTTAGCAGCGGGTGGTTGACCTTCAAAAATCACCTTGCCTTTTACCGTGGAAGCCGTGGAAGGTTCCACAAATTTTTGCAACAAAGCGTTTGCGGGAAGATTCTCGGTCGCTGACGTGCTGCTGACAGCAGGCATTTCTTTTGATCCACCGCAACCCGCCGTAAACAACGCAAAGCTGATGGCTGTAAGAAAACAAGACTGCCTCATTTAAGCCTCTCTGCTCTTTACTCCACTTTGATCGTTAAAATCAAATCTCCGGGATGATCGCAGGTAGCGCAAATGTTTCCCTGCCGGGCAAGCCTTAACTTTTTTCCGGAATTGATGCCGGGCGGAATATTGACGGTGATGGTTTTACCGGTTGAAGTCGTAAAACGCAGCTCTCCCCCTTTTTGGGCTTTGGCCTTTGGCACTCGAAGTGTTGCCGTCAGGTCCGAAGAAATTTTCGGGATGTCGGACTCACCACCTTCATACTCCTGGCTGACATCTGGACCGCCAAAAATGCCCTCAAAAATATTCGTGGGACCGCTCGAACGCATACGGTAACGACCACCGGACCCGCTGCCTTGAGCGCTGCGGAAAGCCCGAAGAATCTCGTCAAAATCGAACCCTTGCGCGCCCTGAAAACCCTGGCCGGCGCCCGAGCGGCCTTGGAAAAAACCGGACTTTTTGTACTGGTCATACTCTTGGCGTTTTTTTGCGTCGCTGAGAACATAGTAAGCTTCGGAAATTTCTTTAAATTTTTCCTCGGCGGATTTATTGTTGGGATTGGCGTCGGGATGGTGCTTTTTTGCGAGAACGCGGTAGACCTTTTTTATTTCATCAGCGGTCGCGTTTTCTTTGACGCCCAGGATTTGGTAATAATCTTTTTTGGACAATTAACGAAGCGCTTTAGTTTTGACCTGCACCTTGTCGCGGCCGCCGTAACGCGCATGCCATGGCTTAGCCCCCTTGTCGAGCACCGCATTCAGGGCCTTGATGTTTTTGACACCTCGGTCCAAAAGCCACGTCTCCAGCGCTTTGACGCCTTCTTTGCCATAAACCGGCACGCCGTCTTTCCAGGTTGCGCGACCGCAAAGAACGCCCGCGAAATTAACGCCTGCCGAAATGGCCAGTTCCAGACTCTCACGGAAAATATCATCACTGACACCGGCCGATAAATAAATGAACGGTTTTTTTGTGCATTGATCTTGGCGCCTGAAAATCGCCTGCGCCTGTTGCAAATCATAGGCGACTTCCGTGCCGTTGAATGTTTTTGAGCCTTTAAGAAATTTCACGTCGATCGGCATTTCGACTTTGAGCACATCCACCTTGTATTTGTCTTTGGAAAACTCTTCCATACTCCGGATCACGATTTCAGGTTTAAGTTTGGCATAAGCCAAATCTTTGGCGTCGGAGCCTTTAGGATCGTAACCGACAAATTCGAGAAAGAACGCAATGTCCTCTTCTTCGCATTCTTTTCCGACTCTTTCCATGATCTGGTGTTTGCGATCATTGACCTTTGCATCATCAAACGGCGTGTAATATAACAGTACCTTCACGCAGTCAGCACCTTCTTCGCGCAAGCGCTTGGCGCTGTACCCATCGAGAAAAGTCGGTATACGCCCGGCGCCGGTGGCGTCGTAACCCGTTTTTTCATAAGCGAGAAGCAGTCCCGCGTTTTTCGAACGCGCACGCGCTGCCGGCAAACCAAACTCAGGATCCAGAAGAATGGCGCTGGCGTAGGGTGTGAGAATTTTCGAAACGGCCACCTTAAACTCGCTCATCATGGCCGGCGTCACTTCTCGATCAAAAACGCCTTTGGCTTTTGCAATGGACTTTTGCAGCGAACCGCGCTGATCCATGGCCGCCGCCGTAATCACGCCTTTTTCATTGGAAACAGCTTCCAAACTTTTCAGTTTGCCTTCCGAAATAATCACCACGAACGCGCTCCTCTAATTCAACAGGTTAATGGAAAAAATTGATCGGCCTATTGTATCGCAGCACCGCAAAACTTCAATGAAAATTGCGCTCAGCGACCTTTGCGTACAAAATCTTCCAGCGCTTCGGATTCGTTGTCGAAAACCTCGATCCATTTCTCGACTTTCAACACCTGAAACATGCTGCTTATTTCTTTGCCCAGATGAATAGCGCCCAAACGAAAGTGTGCGGCCTTAAGCTCCGAAACTGCTTGAATGATCTGGGCAACAATGGCTGTGTCCGCGTGTGTGACGTTTTTGAAATCGAGTAGAATGTGCTTGAGTTTGAATCCGGGACGTTTAGCCACCCATTTTCGAAACCGCTCAAGCTCCGAAACCGTCGTCTGGTCGAGGGATCCCCGTAACCGCACGATGCGAATCGTCGGATAATCCTCCACGGCGGAAATGCACTGCGGCGGCGTCTCATCTTTGCTAGAAAACATGGGCAATACCTCTGTCGAACTTGAGCAGATTATATCCATGAATGAGGATTTTAGGGAATATCTTTTTTTGATAGAGGCAGGCGCACAATAAATGTTAACATTTTTTTAAATTTGTATTATCATGGTGCCTTATGAAAATCTGCGAGTGGCGATCTGTCCTTGTATTTTTGGTGTTTTTGTGCGGCGCTTGGGGCGAGCCTGCAACCTTGTGGGCAGAAACAAATTTTAACACCGGTTGTTTCATTGAGTACTCTCCTTTCTATCAAAAATTGCTTAACGCGGGAGTTTTTGACGTTCCTGTGGCCCAGCCGACCCAGCAACCCCAGTCGATGCAGCTACTTTTTATCAAGGCTCATTTATTCCACTATGCCGGGAATAAATCGCGTCGCGAGCAGTGGCAGAGCGCCGAAGAAACCACTCGACTTTTCAGTGGCAATTGCGCAGATAAAGCTATCTGGCTATACAGGCACCTTAGACAAAATGGCTACCAAAATGTGTCTCTGGCGATCGGTCGTTACAGCCCCTCCAGCAAGGTGTTGCATATGTGGGTCAACTACGAGGAACCCTCGGGAAAGACGCTTCTTTTGGACCCTACCATCCAGCGAAAACCATGGAAAATCACGGATTTTTCAAAGAGTTTTTACAAACCGCTCTACCTATTGAGCGGTCAGGACTGCGTCTCTTTTTAAACACTAAATCGGAAGTGCATGACGTCTCCGTCTTGCACGATGTAATCCTTGCCTTCCAGACGAAACCTGCCCTTTTCCTTTGCGCCCTGCTCGCCCCGGTACTTGACGAAATCCTCGTAGGAAATGACTTCCGCGCGAATAAATCCTTTTTCGAAGTCCGAATGGATCTTTCCAGCTGCCTGCGGCGCCGTTGAGTTTTTTTTAGTGGTCCATGCGCGATTTTCAGTGTCTCCCACCGTGAAGAACGTGATAAGGTTCAAAAGTTTGTATCCTTCGCGCGCCAGCTGCTCGAGCCCCGACTCTTGCATGTTCATGGCGTTCAAAAAATCCGCGCGCTCCGCCGGCTCGAGCTTCGAAATTTCTTCTTCCACCTTGCCGCTGATTTTAATCATGCAATAATTTTCCTGCGCCGCGCGTTTGCGCACCATCGCCGTGTGTGGAGAGTCGGGTTTTCCCAGTTCATCTTCCGAAACATTCGCCGCGTATAAAATGGGTTTGTCGGTCAAAAAGCGCAGTTCTTTTAGCAGGGGCTTTTCTTCTGCCGAGCGCTCGGTTTGATGCGCAGTCTTGCCGGCATTCATGCTTTTCTCAAAACGGTCAAGCACTGCCATCGTTGCAAACGCCTTTTTGTCGCCGGCTTTAGCCGCTTTTTCCACACGCGTCTTATGTTTCGAGAGTATTTCAAGATCTTTCAAAATCAGCTCGGTCTTGATGATCTCCATATCGCGCACAGGGTCTACGGTCCCATTCACATGCACAATGTCTTTATCTTCAAAACAGCGAACCACTTGGATAATGGCATCCACCTCGGCGATATGGCTTAAAAACTGATTGCCCAGCCCCTCACCAAGGCTTGCCCCTTTGACGATGCCCGCAATATCAACAATTTCGACGGTGGTCGACACCACCTTTTTCGTGGGCACAATTTCGGTGAGTGTTTGCAGACGTTTTTCCGGCACCGCGATTACGCCCACATTGGAATCAATGGTCGCAAAAGGATAATTGGCAGCCAGCACCGAGCCGCGCGTGAGAGCATTAAAGATCGTGGACTTGCCCACATTGGGCAATCCGACAATACCGCAATTAAAACCCACGGACTGGCTCCGAGTTGCGAGCGCTCAAGCTAGCCGGCTTCACAAGTTTTTCGAACACATCCGCGCCCGTGCCATTTTCAGGAATGTTGCTTTTGGCCTTGACGATTATTTTCATAAATACCGCTTCCAAATTTTTATCCTGGTGAGGCTGCGCAAGCTGCATAGCGCGCAGCGCGAATTTCATGACTTGCACAGGTTCGATGCCCGAAATATCGTCAAAAAACCAGCCGCAGCTAGTGTACATGAAAAGTGAAAATTTCTGGGCTTCGAGCAAGTCCCACACTTTTCGTTCCTCCGGGGCCGGAAGTATTTTCTTGCCGTGTTTGGACAGAAATTGCTTTTTTTGCTTGTCGGAGGAATCGAGCATCACATGAATGTAATCGTTTCTCGCCTGCCACGGATCTTTCAACAGCGTCCCCATCTGCGATTCGAATGTAAAATCCACGGCTTCCTGCAACCCGTCGAAAGCCTCTCGCAACACGGCGCGCCATTTTTGGTTCCAACCTGCTTGATGGTTCATCCGGCATCCGCAGTCCGCCCTCCAGCGTTCCACCCCATGGGCGCAACTCCAGGAACTTTTTTCTTGAATATCCACTTCCCATTGCGAGCCACATTTTTCCAAAAACTCGGCGTAATTGGTGAGGTGCGCTATTTTTTGCTCGTTAATTTTTTTCAACCCATAAGCGATCGCCATCTCTCCGAACCGGTGATGATGCCCGAAGGATTCGCCGTCCGTGGCCGTAGACACCAACTGTGCGCCGTCACCATGGCCAAAGCCATTCATGAGGCGATGCACAAGGGCGTCACCGCTGTTTAAAAGACCTTGAAACGCAATCGCGCGCGACACCGGCGCATCGTAAAAGAAAATATGAAATTGCTTTCCACCTTCAAGCAGCACACGGTAGGCGTGCCTTGGATTGATAGACTCATGATGCATGGACTCCCATCGGCGCGCAAATCCGATTTTTCTTACACGCATGGCCTGGTGGGGAGCAAGCACCGTATACAAAATACCGCGATCGGCCATCAGTTTTAGCGTCTCGCGGTCCACAGCCGTTTCCGGTAGCCACATCCCCTCGGGCTTGCGCCCATAACGAAATTCAAAATCCTCAATGCCCCAAACGATCTGCGTGATTTTGTCGCGTTTTTTGGCTAGGGGCATAATGAGATGATTGTAAATTTGCGCCATCGCGTTTCCATGTCCCCCAAACTTCGCCGCACTTTCACGGTCAGCATTCAAAATCGCGCGGTAGATCGCGGGGGTTTTACGTTTCAACCAGGACAGAAGCGTGGGACCAATGTCAAAACTGATATTTGAGAAATTATTGACGAAAGAATCGGTTTCGCCTTTGGAGTTTAGGATGGGCGCGCGGGTGTTGGCCTCGTAGCACTCTTTTGTGATGCGCTCGTTCCAGTCATGAAAAGGCGCAGCCGAAGGTTCGGGGTCCACTTCTCCCGTCCAGGGATTTTCACGCGGCGGCTGATAAAAATGGCCGTGAATACAAATGAATTTTTTCACCGCAATATTCTAGCACAGTTAAGCAAGGGTGTTAATGAATCCCATGGAGCCGCGGTACTATTTTTCCAAATCGGTCCAGCGAATCCACGAAGCTAAATTGGGTTTGCCGTCATGATGCCAGGTTATCGGTGGTGATTGCATGCATCCGCTGCGGCAAATACGGTTGATTCCAAGCTCGGAAAGTTTTTCGGAGATTTTTTTTCTCTGACCCGCCGCGCACTCTAGGGCAATGCACTGAAGATATTTTTGAACAGGCCTTAACAAGGGGTAGAGCTGTTCGATCTTTTTAAATCCCTGCACGGATAGCAGCTGAGACGATGCCGGCAACAATGGTTTTGGATTTTCGTCATAGGCCACGGCCCAGTGTCCGCGTGGATGACTTTCCCAAAATTCGGCGCGCTCACCCCTTATTTTTTTCATGAAGAATTGACTTCGCAGGCGGCTGGCTGCCAGAGCCATTGAAATCTCCCGCCGCGGTAAAACTTTTTCTTTTTTTTGTAGTTGTCGCAGGCGCATGGCCAAACATTCGGCAAACTGCAGCGGGGAAACACTGCCGCCCGTCTGCGCATAAACCGTCACCGGCGACAAACAGCCGCGTTGGTCGGCCATCCATACATCGTGCGCGGCAGAATACGCCAGGGCTTGAACATTTTTTTTGGTCAATACCTCCTTTGAATAGATAGCGGCGCTAATACGATGGCCGTACGCAAAAAATGGTGTCGTCGCCGGGACTTCTTTTTGAATCTGCCGCAAACTTTCATCGCTGCCATAGGCTACGACCATATCCGCTTTTTTTGCCGCGGCAGAAAGTGTTGTGCGATTTTTTGGATTGCTCAACGCATTGGCGCGCCAAAGCGCAGCATCCGCCGTTTTCAAGGATTGCAAATAAACCCGTAAAAACCCTTCATCGCGACTTGAAAGTTTTCCCACATTATGGCTTTTTAACAACATACCCAACACAAAACTCAAAATCGACACCTGTGGGATATTGGATGAAAAAACGTGCAAAATAGTCTCGGGACCACGCGCGCGTAGCCAAGCTTTTACTTGGGGGTCCCACTGGAAACGATCCAGAACCCCGGGGCTTCTTAATTCCGACTTCAGCAGCTTCCAGAGTTTGGGCTCGGTGAGCTGACTAAAAATCGCGTCCAACATCGCCTCGGCCATGTTTTCTGAAAATCCAGAGCGGCGCACAAGACAGCTCACCGCTTTTCGGCGGAAAGAGTAATTTGGATTAAGCCAGCGGGACGAAAGCTTGCCCAAAGAAATAACGATGGAACCAATCGAGCGCGCAGTCATGCCCCACTCTTTATAAATTCTTCGTAATTTAACGAGCAGCCGCGTAGTCCGGCGCCTTTCATGCGACCCATAAGCTCGAAGCCTTCACCCGAGGCTCGGCCCAAATCTTCCGTGTCTATGGCCATCACGGAGGCGCGATTGGCCAAATCCAAATGTCGTAAAAAGCCTACAACCCCCCTACGGGCTTCTTTTCCGGTTCGGGGATCGATCACCAGCGTGCGAAGCCACGAAGGACCGACTTTAATCAATTTTCTTTTTTTCCGGTTCACAAAATCATACAACGTCGTGTCATACATCTGGCTGGAAAGTTCCGTCATCCCGTATTCGCCGACGCAGTGCGTTTTTGGAATTCCCAGGTAAACGCCGCACTGCGCGTAAAACGCGCTTCTTAAAATCTCCCTGGCCTGTCCCTTGAATCCACCTGTTTCCATGATCCGGCTACCGGAAACCAAACGCAGTTTTATTTTTTGTATCGCAAGATAATCCAAAAAACCTTGAAGCGCAAACGCTGTTGTCAGCAAAAAAATTTTATTTTTTTCTTTTTTTAAATCCGTCATCAACTTTTTGAATTGGGGAACGCCTTTTTTTACGTAATATTTCCCGCGCCCGAGAGCAAAATGCCTTTTTACCACTTGCATCATGTAAGAAAGCGAGGAGTGTGGCTGTTCCTTGAAGGATGGAATTAAAAAATAATAGGAAAGTTTCGCTCCATCCGGTAAAAGATATTTTTCAAACGGAGGTAAAATGCAGCGATTATAAAGAGACAAGGCGTCAAAAAAATGAGCTCCTTTTATTTCCAGTGTCGTGCCACTGGTTCGGAACACGCAAACGCGCGCTCGGATGGGAAAAGAAGCCAGCACCAATTCTTTGAAAGCCAGCGTTGGCATGGCCGGAATTTCCTTCCAACTTCTCACACTCCTGGGAGACTTTTTTTCAAGCGCGCAAAACTTCCGATAAGGAATATTTCGTTGGAACTGATAGGCGAAAATTTGCAAAGCGATATCTTGGAAAACATCATCCGGCGCCTTTGCCTGCCGGTATTTGCCGATAAAATTCAGAATCTTACGATCAATCCGTCTACTTTCCTTGTCGGGCATGGAAGGGCGGGCAGATGCTTAACGGGCCGATTCGTCCGTGGTGACGCTTCGAATGGCTTCAAGAAGCTCGTTCAATTTCACGGGCTTGGCAAAAATCAAGTTTGGATTATCGGCCACCCTAGATTGATCCTCGGAAGAGATCATGGCTGTCACAAAAAAAATCGGGATATGTTTTGTGCGCACGTCGTTTTTTAGCAACATAGCGACTTCGGTGCCGTCCATTTTAGGCATCATGATATCGAGAATGATAAGATACGGCTGGAATTTAATGGCCTTTGAGAAAGCCTGCTCGCCATTTGTGGCGGAAATCACCTCATAACCGCGCTGGGTCAGGAGCGTCTCAAGAGTCGCAACTTGATTGGGTTCATCGTCCACGATCAAGATAGCTTTCGCCAATGGACCTCCCTTTCCCGACTTATCCTAGCACTGTTTATCCGAGTTTTAAAAGAATTTTATCAAACAGCGAAACGCAGAACGAAATCTCCTTTTCCGTGATTATAAGCGGGGGGGTGATCGATAATACGTTGTGGGCCGCGCCGGATAGAAGCAGAACCACGCCATGGCGGAGTGACTCTGCGATAAAGATTTTTGCTTTTTCCGTGTCGGAAAGTTCCATACCGATCATGAGTCCCGATCCGCGCACATCCGCAACCAAGGGGTATTTTTCCTTGAGTTTCCACAGCTCTTTTCGAAAGAAGTCACCCAAATTTTTCGCGTGATCGACAAGCTTCCGTTCTTCAATTTCTTTGATCGTAGCCAAAGCGATGGCGCAACCCAACGGGTTGCCCAAGAAAGTGCTCGTGTGAATCGCGTCGCCCGAGGAAGCTCCCCAAGAATACATCACGCGCGTGGAACCGATGCAAGCGGAGATCGGAAAACCGTTTGCTAGGCCTTTTCCTAAACACAGAATATCGGGAACAATCCCGCTTTTTTCGACGGCAAACAGGCTTCCCGTGCGCCCGAAACCGCTTAAGATTTCGTCGGCAATCAGCACGATTTTTTGTTCATCACAAAAAACCCGAAGTTGTTTTAGAAAATCCGTTCCCGCCGAGATAATGCCGCCACGACCTTGAATAGGCTCGATTAAAATGGCGCCGACCGGATATTTTGATTTTTTAGATTTCTTGACGGTGGCAACAATGGCTTTCATGGAAACTTGGGCCGCTTTATTTTCGTAAAGCCGTACGTCGGGAAAGGGCACCGTGTAAGAAAATCCGCCAAGTTGTTTTAAAAAAGGTTTTTTGAAATCTTCGCGATGCGTGACCGAAAGCGCGCCATACCCTAGCCCGTGATAAGCGCCGGTAAAGGAAATAACGCCTGCTTTTTTCGTATGCCTCATGGCCGTTTTCAGCGCAGACTCTACGGCCTCACAGCCGGTGGAAGAAAAAATACTTTGGTTGAGATTTCCCGGGGTGATTTCGCTGAGTTTTTTTGCCAGGGCCACTTTTAATTCGTTGGGGTGCACATCCCCCAACCCGTGCATCATAAGGCGCGATTGCTCGCGCATGGCTTTCAACACCGCCGGGTGGCTGTGCCCAAGATTGGTAACCGTAAAAGCGCTGGATAAGTCCAAATACCTGTTCCGGTCCACGTCGTAGAGGTTACAAGCATAGGCTTTTTTCAGAAAAACCGGGAAAACACCTCCTACATACGTGATCTGCGGACATTCAAAACGTTTTAGTTGCTCGGTGAGCTTGACGGACTCGGGGCCAGGCAAAGTTTTTGTGCGGATTTTTGGCAGAAGACTTTTCGGAAGCGGCACCAGCTTTTTTTTGAAAGAAAACGGGAAAAATTTCGGTTTTTTTGGAAATTTCATGTTCAATGAATATTTCCAGACTCCAGGAATCTTTCAGCGTCGAGCGCGGCCATACAGCCCGATCCCGCAGCCGTGACCGCCTGGCGGTACTTGAAATCCTGCACGTCGCCGCAAGCAAAAACACCGGGCACGCTGGTGCCAGACCCCTGTCGAACACGAATGTAGCCCTTGAGGTCCAAATCGATCTGGCCTTTGAAAATTTCAGAGTTGGGCGTGTGGCCGATTGCCATAAAAACACCGTCGCATTTTTTCTCGGACACAGCGCCGGTTTTCAAATTTTTCAGCACGACGGCTGTCACCTTTTTCTGCGCGGGGTCTTTGATATCCTCGACGACGGAGTCCCAGATAAACTCGATTTTTTTATTGTCTCGCGCGCGATCCTGCATGATTTTGGAGGCACGCAAAGCCTCCCGCCGATGAATCATCGTAACTTTGGTGGCAAACTTCGTGAGAAACACCGCTTCTTCTACCGCGGAGTCCCCCCCGCCCACCACAATAACTTCTTTTCCTTTAAAGAAAAATCCGTCGCAGGTCGCGCAGGCTGAGACACCATAGCCCTGCAATGCTTTTTCGGCGGGAATATTCAGCCAGTTGGCCGAAGCGCCGGTGGAAATAATCACTGTTTTTGCGAAATACTCTTTGCCGCCCACGTTTAGTCGAAAAGGACGTTTGGAAAAATCAACTCTTTCTACATCCTCGCGTACCAGTTGAGTCCCAAAGCGTTCGGCTTGTTTTCGAAAAAGCTCCATCAGTTCCGGACCCTGGATGCCTTGGGGAAATCCGGGATAATTTTCGACCTCGGTAGTCAACATCAACTGGCCGCCGGGTTGGCCGCCTTTGAGCATCCCTTCAAATAGAAGCGGTTTTAGATTTGCACGCGCCGCATAAATAGCCGCCGTGAAACCCGCCGGGCCCGAACCAATGATGATGATGTCATAAATTTCATTCATAATTTTGGATGTTCTCGTTACAATATAACAAAAAAGCGATGGCTTTCACACCATCGCTTCACTCAATTTAATTTATGTAATCCCGCCCCAGCAAGCAGGTTGTTTAGGCGCCGTCTGACCCAATGGCTTCCACGGGGCAGCCTTCTTTAGCTTCTTTGCACAAGGCTTCTTCTTCCGGCGTGGTCGCTTGTTTTTTTACGAAAGAATAACCGCCGCTCTGATTCCTGTCAAAATTACTGGGGGCAGTCTGACGGCATAAATCGCAGTCAATGCACTGTGTATCTACATAAAATGCCCCGGGAGCATTATCCGCGTATTTATTTGCTTTATCCGCCATTTTTCCTCCAAGAAAGTAGTTTATTTATATCAATAATTAAAAAAAGTGTCAATGAAACACTTGTTAATTTGGCAAATCACTTTTGCCCATCAAATACTCATCAATCACGCGAGCGCAGCCACGGCCTTCATTGATCGCCCACACCACCAGGCTTTGTCCGCGGCGCATGTCACCGGCGGCAAAAACACCCTTGATGTTCGTCGCAAATTTTCCATATTCGGCTTTGGCGTTTGAGCGCTCATCCTGTTCCACGCCAAGGCCTTTAAGCGCCGTTTCTTCGGGCCCGAGAAAACCCATCGCTAAAAGCACCAGTTGCGCGGACAAAAGTTTTTCCGTACCCGGAATTTCTTTCGGCGTAAAACGTCCTTTGTCATCTTTTTGCCATTCCACTCTGACAATTTGCACCGCTTTCACCTGGCCGTGTTCATCACCCAAAAACTTCTTGGCCGTCAACAGATACTGGCGGGGGTCTTGGCCAAACACGGCAGCCGCTTCTTCTTGACCGTAATCCAACTTGTAAACTTTCGGCCACTGCGGCCACGGATTGTCCCCCATCCGCTCAAGCGGCGGTCTGGCCATGATTTCCAACTGAATCAAACTCCTGCAGTGATGGCGCATGGAAGTGCCCACACAGTCGGTGCCGGTGTCGCCGCCGCCGATCACGATTACATCTTTTGCTTGGGCAGAAATGAAATGACTGTTCAGGCGATGGTTGGCTACGAGCAGCGACTGGGTATTGGCCTGCAAAAAATCCATCGCATAGTGAATCCCGCTCAAGCCCCTTCCCTCGATCGGTAAATCACGCGGCTTTGTCGCGCCACCGCAAAGTGCCGAGGCATCAAATTCTTTTAGAAGTTTTTCCGCGGGATAATTTTTCCCCACTTCCGTGTTGGGCACAAATTTTACGCCTTCTGCCGCCAACAACTCCACGCGACGCTGCACGATATTTTTGTCCAGTTTTGGGTTCGGGATACCATACATGAGAAGACCTCCGATACGGTCAGCGCGTTCAAACACGGTCACCGTATGCCCGGCACGATTTAGTTGCGCCGCACAAGCCAAACCGGCCGGCCCGGAACCCACCACCGCCACTTTTTTGCCGGTGCGAATTTTCGGCGGCTGTGCCGTCACCCATCCTTCCTCGAACCCTTTGTCGATAATCGAGGCTTCAATGTTTTTAATCGTGACGGGTGGTTGGCTGATGCCAAGCACGCAAGAACCCTCGCAAGGCGCCGGACATACACGGCCGGTGAACTCGGGAAAATTGTTTGTCTTGTGCAAGCGATCCAACGCTTCACGCCATAATCCGCGATACACCAAATCGTTCCACTCGGGAATCAGGTTGTTCACAGGGCAACCCGATGCCATGCCGGCCAGTAAACTGCCGGTGTGACAAAAAGGGATCCCGCAGTCCATGCAACGCGCCCCCTGCTCCTGCAATTTTTTCTCGGGCATGTGTTCATGGAACTCGTCCCAATCCTTGATCCGTTCTTTGGGAGAACGATCCTTGGGAAGTTCGCGAGCTATTTCTTTAAAACCGGTTGGCTTTCCCATTAGTTTCCGCCAACGCGGGCTAAATCCCTGGAATTTTCTTCGAATGCTTTCATCACAGCCTCGTCACCGCTGAGTCCCTGATTTTTCACGCGCTGCATGGACTCAAGCGCTCGCTTGTAATCTTTGGGCAGGACTTTGACGAATTTCAACGTAATTTCTTCCCAGAGATCGAGGATTTGCTTACCAAGCTTGCTGCCGGTGTATTTGATGTGGCGCTCGATCAAACCACGCACCTGCGCGACATCCTCGGCGATCTGGAGTTTTTCGAGCTCCACCATTTGTTTGTTGCAACGCGTCGGAAAATCTCCTTTGACGTCCAGCACATACGCAACGCCCCCGGACATCCCCGCAGCAAAATTACGTCCCGTAGGACCCAGCACCACGACGCGTCCGCCGGTCATGTATTCACAACCATGATCGCCAGTAGCCTCCACCACCGCGTCCACACCGCTGTTTCGCACGCAGAAACGCTCGCCCGCCATACCGCGGATATAGCCTTCACCGCTGGTCGCGCCGTAAAATGCAACATTGCCAATGATTATATTTTCTTCCGGTTTGAAGGTGGATTTTTTTGAAGGATAAATGATGATTTTGCCGCCGGATAAGCCCTTGCCGACATAGTCGTTGGCATCGCCCTCCAGCTCAAGCGTGATTCCCTTGGGCACAAATGCGCCGAAACTTTGCCCAGCCGAACCGGTAAAGTGAATCTGGATGGTATCCTCCGGCAGGCCGCCGGCTCCATGACGACGCGTCAGCTCGCTTCCCAGGATAGTGCCGACAACACGGTTGGTGTTTCGGATGGGAAGTGACGCTTTGACTTTTTTCTTCTCAGACAAAGCCGGTTCACAAAGCTCCAGCAGCACTTGATTATCCAGCGCCTTGTCCAAGCCGTGATCCTGAGAAATCTGGCAATAGCGTCCGATGCTCGCAGAAACTTTGGGTTGATAGAGAATTTTGGAAAAATCCAGCCCCTTTGCTTTCCAATGGTCAATGGCTTTTCTGGGTTCCAGGCGATCGGTGCGGCCGATCATTTCGTTTACGTTCCGAAAACCGAGCGTTGCCATAATTTCTCTCATTTCTTCGGCGATGAAATTCATGAAATTGACCACGTGAGAGGGGTCACCCGTAAATTTTTTTCTAAGCTCCGGATCCTGCGTTGCAACACCCACGGGGCATGTGTTCAAATGACACACGCGCATCATGATGCAACCCAACGCCACTAGCGGCGAAGTCGCAAAACCAAATTCTTCAGCACCCAGAAGTGCTGCAATCACGACATCGCGCCCTGTTTTTAATTGCCCGTCCGTTTCCACCGCAATGCGGCTTCGTAAATTATTGAGCACTAGCGTCTGGTGCGTCTCGGCCAGGCCCAATTCCCAGGGAACGCCGGCATGTTTGATGCTGGAAAGTGGGGAGGCGCCGGTGCCCCCGTCATAACCGCTGATCAAAACAACGTCAGCATGCGCTTTTGCCACGCCGGCTGCAATAGTGCCGACACCCACTTCAGCCACCAGCTTCACGCTGATGCGCGCACTCCCATTGGAGTTTTTCAAATCATGAATGAGCTCCGCCAAATCCTCGATAGAATAAATATCATGATGCGGCGGAGGAGAAATGAGTCCCACACCCGGCGTTGAATAACGCACCTTGGCAATCCACGGATATACTTTGCTGCCCGGAAGTTGTCCGCCCTCACCGGGTTTTGCGCCCTGCGCCATCTTGATTTGAATTTCTTTGGCGCTTACCAAATATTGGCTGGTCACCCCAAAACGGCCGGAGGCCACCTGTTTGATCGCGCTATTTTTTGAGTCGCCGTTTGGCATCGGCAGATAGCGCTCCGAATCTTCTCCCCCTTCACCCGTATTGGATTTTCCGCCGATGCGGTTCATCGCGATGGCCAGCGATTCATGCGCCTCTTTGCTGATGGACCCGTACGACATGGCGCCGGTTTTGAATCGTTTCACAATTTCCCCGACGGGCTCGACTTCTTCAATGGAGATGGATTTCGAGGTCGATTTAAAATCCAGCAGGCCGCGCAGCGTGCACCAGTGTTTCATTTGATCGTCCACTGCGCGCGAATACTCTTTAAACACTTTAAAATTATTGCTGCGACAAGCCAGTTGCAATTTATGCACGGTTTCCGGATTGAAAAGATGAAACTCGCCGTCATGACGCCACTGGTATTGACCGCCGGGCTCCAGCGCGTGAACATTCACATCGCGATCGGGAAACGCTCTGGCATGACGCTCAAGCGTTTCTCTGGCAATCACCTCAAGACCCACTCCCTCGATGCGCGTGGCCGTCCATGTAAAATATTTATCGATGAAACTTTGGTTCAATCCCACCGCTTCAAAAATTTGCGCGCCGCGATAACTTTGGATGGTAGAAATTCCCATTTTGGACATCGTTTTCACGACGCCCTTGGCCACGGCTTTCGCATAATTTTTTACCGCGGTTTTGTGATCAATATTTTTTAAAATTCCCTGACGCAGCAGGTCATCCAATGTTTCAAACGCCAGGTACGGATTGATGGCGCCCACCCCGTAACCGATCAAAAGCGAAAAATGATGCACTTCGCGCGGCTCACCGGATTCCAACACCAGGCCCACACGCGTCCGGGTTCCTTCGCGAATCAAGTGGTGATGCAGGCCTGACACGGCGAGCAAGGCGGGAATCGGGGCATGCTCTTTGTCCGTGGAGCGATCGGAAAGAACCAGCAGGTTGACGCCTTCTTGGATGGCGCGACTGGCTTTCTTGTAAAGTTCTTCCAGCGCCAACTCAAGAGCGCGCTCCGTGCCCGAAATTTTGAATACAATCGGAAATGTCATGGATTTAAAATGCGGGCTGTCGATATGGCGCAACTTCTCAAATTCCTCATTCGTTAAAATGGGGCTTTTGAGTTTGACTTGACGGCAACTGGAAGACTCAGGTTTGAGGAGGTTTTGTTCCGGGCCAATTGTCGTTTCGGTCGAAGTCACAATTTCTTCGCGAATACAATCGATGGGCGGGTTGGTGACCTGCGCAAAAAGTTGTTTGAAATAATTGTAAAGAAGCTGTGACCGGTTGGATAAAACCGCCAGCGGCGTGTCCGTGCCCATGGAACCCACCGGCTCCACGCCGTCTTGCCCCATCGGCGCCATCAAAATACGCAAATCTTCGAATGTGTAGCCAAACACCTGCTGGCGCTGCAACACCGTTTCGTGGTCCGACTCATGTCCATGAGGCACCTCCGGTAATTTTTCCAACGAAACCAGGTTTTCATTTAACCACCGCCGGTACGGTTTTTCCGTCGCAATATTATTTTTGAGCTCTTCATCCGTCACGATTCGTTTCTGTTCCGTATCGACGAGAAACATTCGTCCGGGTTGAAGGCGTCCTTTCTGTAATATTTTTTCTGGCGGAATATCCAGCACGCCGACTTCGGAAGCCATGATGACAAGGCCGTCTTTGGTGACGTAGTAGCGCGAGGGCCGCAGACCGTTTCGGTCAAGTACGGCCCCGATCTTGACGCCATCGGTGAATGCAATCGATGCGGGACCGTCCCATGGCTCCATGAGCGAAGCGTGAAATTCATAAAATGCTTTTTTCTCATCACTCATGGACTCGTGATTCGACCAGGGCTCGGGAATCATCATCATGACCGCATGCGGCAACGAACGGCCGGACAGCGTGAGAAACTCGAGCGCGTTGTCAAACATCGCCGAGTCGCTTCCATCTTCGCAAATGACGGGCAACACTTTTTTGATGTCGTTGCCGAACAACTCGGACTCGCACATGGCTTGGCGGGCATGCATCCAATTCACGTTGCCCCGAAGCGTGTTGATCTCGCCGTTATGCGCCATATAACGATACGGGTGAGCGCGCTCCCAGCTCGGAAAAGTATTCGTGCTGAACCGCGAATGCACCAGGCCTAAAGCGCTTTCCATGGCCGGGTCTTTGAGCTCGGGATAAAATTCCTCCAGCTGTTCAGACATCAACATGCCTTTGTAAATGATGGTGCTGCAGGAGAGACTCGCGACATAAAAATAATTTCCGCCTTTGATATTCGCGTAGCGGCGACAATCAATGTCGCCGCCAAGTGCCGCGATTGAAGAATTGCGGCCATAGCGGATGGTATTTTCAGCGCGGCGGCGAATCACATAAAGTTTGCGTTCAAAATCAAGATCTTCTTTCAGGTTGGCTGAGCGTCCGATGAACACCTGTCGCACAAACGATTCGGAAGATTTGGCGGTCGGCCCCAATGACCCGTTGTCGGTCGGCACCGTGCGCCAACCCAGAAAGGTTTGTCCTTCTTCTTTTACAAGCGTTTCAAAAATTTTCTCACAATTTTTGCGTTCTTTTGCGTCCGGAGAAAGATAAATCATGCCCACACCGTACTCTTTGGGAGAAGGAAGATGCACGCCAAGACCTTCGCAGGCTTCTTTCAAAAAAACGTGCGGGATTTGCAGTAAAATACCGGCGCCGTCTCCCGTGTTCGCCTCGCAACCGCAGGCGCCGCGATGACGAAGATTTAAAAGCACTGTAAGCGCCTGACGAATTATTTGATGGGACTTGCGACCCTGAATATCCACCACAAAACCGACGCCGCAGCTATCTTTTTCATTTGCCGGGTCGTAAAGCCCTTGTTTGACTGGGGATACGTTGTGACTATTACAGTTTTTTCTCATTTTGTCGGATTGTCTTTTTAGCTAATTAGTATATCAAGAATTAGAAGTGTATTTCAAGATTGCTTGGTCGATATGGAAAATCTCTTGATGCCCAGACTATGCGCCTCGTTTAGCACACTGACTGCCTTTCCCAGTGTTGCTTCATCATCGCCGTTCAGAATGATACGGGGGTCCGGCTCCTTACGTATGAGCTCCTGGAGATTAGAGCGTAATTCGAGAAGGGTCACTTTTTTCTTATTGAAAAAAATCTCGCCGTTTTGCATCACGGTGATCGCGGTGTACTGCTGGTTGCCTTGTGTCTGCCGAGTACCCGAGGAGGCACGCGGAAGGTTTACCGGCATCCCCTGGTTTTTCACCATGGACAAAGACACCATCACAAATGTCGCCAGAAGAAAAAAAACAATATCGATAAGCGGAATGATCTCGATCCTCGCTCTGCGCTTTGAGCGTGGTGAAGAAATGATCATGCGTGTTTGGCCGGTTCGACGAAAAGCTCAAGATGCGTGGCTGCGCTCTCGATCTCACGCCTTGCTTCCTCCAGGCGCGCGTTGAGATAATTAAAAGGAATAAGCGCCACCACCGCTATCCCTAACCCGAAAGCGGTCCCGATCAGCGCTTCGGCTATTCCGCCTGTGATCACCGAAGGGGCGTCCAATTCCCTGCCTCCTAAAATACCAAACGCGCGTATCATGCCTGTTACCGTGGCCAGAAGACCCAAAAGCGGCGCCAGTGTGATCACCGTGTCGAGAACGGATAATCCCTGATTGAAGCGCCTAAGCTCTCTGTTGGCGGCATTCATCAAAGCGTTGGAAAAAGATTTATTGCGGTGTGTCAATCCGTGTGTTAAGGCGCTGGCAATAAAATCGCCGCTGTTTTGACCCAGCTTGATCGCTTCGTCAAATTCGCCCCTTTCGGCATGAGCCAGAATACCGTCCACCACCTTGGGCGCGCGTTTGAGTGAAACACCGATGATAAAAAATAGCCGCTCAAGGACAACGGCCCCAGATACCACCGATGTAAATAAAAGCGGCCACATGATGGGGCCGCCTTTTTGGATCAAATGGAACATTCGACTCCCCTTTTCATATTTTCAGGATTATCTTGCCAAAATTTTTGCGACTCTCCATGTGGCGTTGCGCTTGGGCAGCTTCTTTGAGCGGAAATACCTGATCCACGACCGGTTGCAATACGCCCTCCTGGGCCATTTCAAGCACCTGGCTCAACTCCGCAAAACTTCCAACGTACGAACCAAGAATACTGAGTTGTTTTGAAAAAAAGGGTCTTAAGTCCATTTCCACCTTGGGGCCCGAAGTCGCTCCGCAGGTTACCAAACGACCGCCACGGGTAAGCGAGGCCAAATTCTTTTGCCAAACCTCCGGCCCGATATGTTCAAAAACCACATCCACGCCTTTTTCACCGGTAAGTTTTTTCACTTTTTCGCAAAAGTCCTCATTTTGATAAAGAATCACTTCATCGGCGCCCAATTTTTTAGCTCGTGATACTTTTTTGAAATCTCCCACCGTCGTAAAAACTCTCGCGCCGAGAAACTTCGCGATTTGCAACGCAAAACTTCCAATGCCCGAGCCGCCGGCGTGAATCAGCACCGTTTCGCCGGCCTTGAGCTGCGCGCGCGTCACCAGCATGTGATACGCAGCCAACGCAGCCAGCGGAATGGACGCCCATTCTTCAAAGGTGTATTTTTCGGAAACAGGAATCACAAAACGCTCCGACACGCAAACTTTTTCGGCATACCCACCCTGAGTTTGAAGTCCCAAAACGTGAAACTCGGGGGAATAACTGTCTCGCGCTTCAAATCCTTCCACCGCATGCAAAGGAAGTTGTCCCGGAGAAACAATCACCCGGTCGCCTTTTTTCACGTGCTTGACGCCTTTTCCCAATTCAAGGACAACGCCAGACACATCGGAACCCGGAATATGCGGCATGGGAATAGAAATGCCTGGCAGGCCGATTCGCACCCAAATATCCAGGTGGTTTAAGGCGCACGCCTTGACGGCAATCAAAACTTCTCCGGGTCCTGCCACCGGATCTTTAAAATTTCCGTACTTTAAAACTTCGGGACCGCCATGTTGTTCGAAATAGACAGCTTGCATAAAGTTTTGGGCTAGAAAACGACCTACCTCGTATAACCTTTTATTAATTCCACGAATAATCTAACCCCCACACCCGTCGCGCCGATCGGTGAAAGAGCTTTGGCGTCGGCGCTGTTCCAGGCGGTGCCGGCAATGTCCAAATGCGCCCAGGATTTTGTGTGCTCGGAAAATTCTTTGAGAAATAGGCCGGCCGTGATCGTCCCTGCGTTTTTCTTTGAAATATTCTGTATATCCGCATACGTCGCGCGAATCAAGGGGAAATATTCGTCCCAGAGCGGAAGTTCCCAGCAGCGCTCCCCTGTTTTTTCGCCCGCATTTTTTAAACGATTTAATAAATTTTCATCCGTGCCCATCAGCCCGATGGCCTGATCACCGAAGGTCGCCGCGCAAGCACCAGTCAGCGTGGCGATATCCACCAGAACACGGGGATTAAAACGCTTCGCGTATGACAAAGCATCCGCCAAAATAAGGCGCCCTTCCGCGTCCGTGTTCAGCACTTCCACTGTTTTTCCGTTGGCACAGCGAATGATATCGCCGGGCCGCTGGGCCTTGGAACCCGGCATATTTTCACAAACGGGCGCCAGACCGATCACTTTCACTGGCAACTTAAGATTGGCAATGATTTTCATGGCGCCAATCACAGCCGCGGCTCCGCACATGTCGAATTTCATTTTGTCCATGTCGGCAGAAGGTTTTATCGAAATGCCGCCCGTGTCAAAAGTGACGCCTTTTCCAACCAGAACTATCGGCGCTTTCTGCCCAGCGCGCACTTTATTTTCTAGAATAACAAGCTGGGGTGGAAAAGAACTTCCCTGTGAGACACCGAGAATGCCCCCCATTTTGAGTTTTTGAATCTCTTTTTTTCCAAGAATTCGGCAAATCAAATTATTTTTTGCGGCCATTTCCTTGGCGGCGCGCGCCACAGCCTGCGGCGTCATCACATTGGCCGGTTCGTTCGCCAGATTTCTTGCAAAATAAACGCCTTCGGCAATCATTTCGGCTTCTTGCACGGCACGGCGGATTTTTGAGGCCTGTTTGGTATTTTTGACTGACAACGTCAATACCGACAAAAGGGAGACCGGAGCGGGCTTGGACTTGTATTTGTCGAAGCGGTAGCTTGAAAGTCGCGCGCCCTCCACGATAGCAGCGGCAATAGCATCAACCGGAAATTTGTCTTCAAAACTTGCCAGATCCAGCACCAGCTCTTTGGCTTTAAACGTTTTAGCTTGCAAAAGTATTTTCGCCACGGCGAGGCGCACTTTTTCCAAGGTGAATTTTTCTTTTTTTCCGAGCCCGGCGGAAATCGTTTTTCCCGATAACAAAATTTCTCCATCTATTTCCCATCGCCCCGCGCCGATCCAGGCGGTTTTTTTTAGCGAATGTCCCGAAAAATCTAAAATTATTTTCATACTTCTTAACTCCGTATCGGTTCGGGCACCAAGAGCGGCGTCATTTCCGACACTTCCCGATAACCCAGTTTTTTCAGAAAATTTTGAATAAGCTCCTCTTCCAATCGCGTGCACTCCTCGTGTCCTATCGACCCGCAGCGGATTTGCCCTCCCGCAATCATGCCGTGGCCGCCGGCCGTGCCGCGCTTGCCGATCAACTGGCGCAAAAAGGTGCCGGCCCGGCCCTTGGTGTTTGTCGTGCGTATCGAAATCACCAGCCGGTCGTTATAGCGTCCCACGCAAAAAGACCAATTGATGCGCTCGGTGCGCAGCATGAAGTCCGCGATAAACGGCACAAAATCCGGATTTTGAATTTCACCCAGAGTGGTCGTGATGGCGTTTTTGTACACCAAGCTGTGATGAAGTGCGCGTGACAACGTGATGAAATAATCGCGTGGCAATTTTGGATGCACGATGCTGGCGAGCAGTTTTTTATTGCTCTTGGGGAAAAGGGCTAGATACGCTTTGATGTCCGGTTCGCGCGCTTCACGTCCCAAATCCTGCGTTTCCGAGCTAATACCGTAAGAAAGAGCCGTGGCCAGCTTCGAGGAAATTTCCAGCCCGCTGGCTAAAAGATATTCGGTCAAAATAGTCGCGGTGGCGCCATAATCGGTGCGAATGTCGATGAAATCGGCCTTTGTTTGTTTTCTCAACGGATGATGATCGACGATGATCAGCGGCTTGCGGTTCTTCGGAAAAGAACTATTGCCGGTTTTTGGTTGCATGTCGACCAGCGCAAAATCCAGTCCCGGTTTGAAATCATTGTCGGACAAGGGTCCCAGCTTCAAACCCAGCACGCGGATCATCGCGCGATTTTCCGCGCGACCCACGATGCCTCCATATCTGACAGCCGAGGGAATCCCGAATTTATTTTTGACAATGTAAGCAAGCGCGATAGCGCTGGAAACCGAATCCGGATCCGGATTGTCGTGAGTGAGCACAAAAAGGCGCTTGGTATTCTTTAACGTTTCTTCGAGCCGTTCTAAATTTTTTTGGGTTTCTTCCACGGTCAATACCGCGGGCAGGTGGGATCAATGTCTTGCGACCAGGCGTCAATGCCGCCGACGAGGTTTTTCACTTTTTTGAAGCCCATTTTCTGCAAAA
>CAZVNB010000018.1:0-33135 GCA_964628355.1 uncultured Planctomycetia bacterium
TATAAGGTGTCAGTCCTTGACAATTGACATGATTGCTTCGACGCGCTTCAAAAAGATGATGTCAATTGTCAAGGACTGACACCTTATGCATGCACCTTATGCACCTTATGCTTCCCCGGACAATGTCTGCATTATCGCGGACTATCTGGGTAAGCCCCTCGCAAGCGAAAAATTCTATGAAAACGAGGTAAGCCGGTTGGACGTGGTTTATAATTCTTGTATGCTCGAGTCCCATGCTTCTCTACTCATTCAAGTTGTCGATGTAATCCTGGGTTGCGTGGTGCTCGACTTTTGGAAGTTAAGAGAGCCAAATAAAAAAAGGGATGAAGTAAAGGAAAGCGTGGCAGCTTTATTGCGGAAGAAACTCGGCAAAAAAAACTTGGCTCAAAACTTCACGGCTTCTGAGCCAAACTACTTTAGCGTTTGGGAATTCAATCCTAAACCCAAATAAAAAAGCGAGCCATCGACACAGTCGACGCCCGCATCTAAAAGATGCCATATCAAAGCCTTCTTGGCAAACTTTTTTATTTGCTTTTTTATTTGCGACATAAAACAAGGAACCCCGACGAATCAGAGCCCCTTACCGACCGGGAACCCCCACCAAGCGGGCTATCAAATCTCATTGACGCCCACGATTCCAAATGTACCCTACCAGTTGGTACTTTGCAAAAAAAATGAATAACCTTGCCCGAGGCTTTTTTTCCGGCTACTTCCCAACCACATTGATGATAAAACCATCACTGTGCGCGGACATTTCCGGCGCGTACATCGGTTGTAGTGTGGCCGCACCAATGCGATACGTCCCTGGTTTCGTTGGCCGCAGACGGTAACGCAGGATATATTCGCCATGTGGCATCCGGGACATGAAAAAATTGGTCAAAGAATCACGAGGCTCTTCATAAAACCACAGCGGGTCATACTTCCAACCGCTTAAAAGTGCTTCCGCCTCAAAACCGGCAGCTTTGGGGTCTTTGAGATGCACATATTCAAATTGCGAACGCGTATTAATTTTTAGCTGAACTTCAATCTCATCACCGACATTGACGGTATCGCTGCTGATAAGAGGTTTCAAATGGTAATCATCACCTTCTTTGACCCGATGGTAAAATACCCTGGAAAGCTCAAGCATCCCGGCCTGTGAGGCTTGCGGGATTTGATCCGTAGAATATGTCCATGTCAGACTCGCAAAAGAAACTCCAGGGCCATCCTTACTCACCGTTGCTGATGCATCAGCGTCAGCAATCTCAAAGGATTGCTTTTGCCAACGTAATGGTTTCTCCAACCAATCATCCGCAGCCACAGTAACCGAATCATTGGTTTTGCCCCACTGGATTTTGAAATTCTCATCCGAAACAAGAGAACCTTTTTTATTCATATAATCCAAAAGCGCGTACACCGCCGCCACTGATGCCTTAGTTGATTTCCAAACCGTCCCTTTACGGTTAAACAAAAGCCATTGCACCATCCCGTCAATGCGTTTGTCTTCAGGGCGAAGTTCCTGCAAAGTGCGTAACAGAAACGCATGCATCTCCAACGTATCCGAATACCACACCCACGAATACTTCTCCGGAGTCCAATAGACACCAGCGATAGGATCTTCACGGCTGCCATCGAGGGCCATATCCAGAACTTCATTGGCACGTTTCGTATCCCCCAAATGTAAATACGTGTACGCCAAGTACGCTTTGCCAAACTGAGTCAAGGCATGAATATTATTCTCCAAAAATTGTACCCAGGACTTGGCTGCCTCAAAACCCTCTTTTGCATTTGAAAATTCACCTTGAGGATAAGAGGTCACCACATAAGCAGCCATGGATATCAAGGACAACTCATAAGCCTCGGGTTTAAGGCGAAGTGGGATTTCTTTATTGACATAAGCAAGAGCCCGCTCAATCATATCGTGAGGCACATCAACCCCATAACGACGCGCTTGGGCAAATCCGTCGAGAACATAGAGTGTCATATAAGGGTCTTCCTGACCGCCAGGCCACCATGGGAAAGCTCCACTTGAAAGTTGAGCATTACGTAGCTTCTCTAAATTTTCATCTTCTTTGGCTTTGACGGTTGCAGGCTCCAACATATCAATGATCGGCCAAACAGTAGGTCTTCCTTCAGATTCCCACATCCACGGTGTTTCCATTAATTTCATAAGCCGGTTGGGATCATCTTTCTCCCATGCTGGAGTTGGCGTTGAACGCTTAGGAATTTTGTTGACCGCGCGTTGAACTTCTGGATGTTTCTCGTAGACTTGATGCATGATCGAAAGCGGCACATATTTATTCAGAATTTGCTCGACACAGTCAAATGGATACTCAACAAGAAACGGGATCGTATTCATCACGGTCAAAAACAACTGTGGGTCAACTTGTAAATTCATGGTTTCATTAATACGCGTGGGATCATCGGCAAGTTTGATTTCCATCTTTTTAGCCGTATTGCCTGAGAGCGACACAAAACGCGATTCCATCAGCCGCTCGCGCGAGGGCAAAATAGGAAGCGGACGTTCTTCAGCGTCGGATAATTTTCCGGAAACGGCCTCAACCCGGATCTTGTAGGTCGTCACCCCAGTTGGAATTTTCACCAGCCAGTCAAAACTTTTTTGGGCGTGCGGTTCAACCGTAAATTCGCGCCGGTTATCGTTGAGTTCAATTTTTTTGTTGATGTTCTCATTGTTTTCCGTCACCTCAATCTTCAATTGACCCTCAAGAGGAACTTTCCCTTCATTGTGCACAAAGGCCGTGATCGTGCCTTTATCCTTTTCCCGGAAAAAACGCGGGATATCCACCCGCACCATGAGATCTTTTCGGGTCACGGCTTCTTCTATGGCCGTGCCTTCTTTAGCGTCTTTGGTAAACGCGAAGGCCTTGACCTTCCAGCTGGTCAATTGTTCCGGCACTTTAAAAGTGAAAGAGCCTTTGCCATCCGAAGCGGTGAGAATATGGGGTTTGAAAAAAGCAGTATCGGCAAATTCTTTGCGAGTGGCAACAGAAGCAACCCCAAGTTCGGAAGGCTTATCTTCCCTTCTTTGTTTCTTAAGTCCACTTTTATCATCACCATCACTAAGGTATGCCTCTTGTTTGGTTAAGACCTCGCCCCTTGCTAATCTTTCTCCAGTAACAGAACACGCAGGAGCACTAATAGAATCCAAAACACCATTTATATTCCTTGCTATGCCGCCTGTGCCAAAATAATCACCACGCTCCCGCACTTCCCAAGTTTGCCACGTGCGCAATCCTGGTGCGCGAAAATCCTCGAGCGGCTCTTGAAAGGCTTTAAGCATTTTCTCAAGCAACCCCTCGGTAATCGGGATTTCATAAACATTTACTGGCCGGGCTGAATCAAAACCGTAATTGTATTCCTGCGCACGCTTTGGGCTGTATAAACCATCGAGCCAAGGGTACTGGGAAGAAAAATAATACTCGAGCGAGCGGTCGTACATCAGTGTCAGAACTTCCGAGCTTATGGGATTTTTGTCCTTATCCGACGCCTTAAGGCCCCAGGTGACTTCTGATCCTGGAAAGAGCTCCTGGGTAAAAGGCTCAAATGCCAGCGAGAGTTTCTTTTCTTTCCACGGCACTGTCACTGATTCCTGACCATACCAGACGGAAAAGTCCTTCACTCCAAACCAGCGCAGGCTAAATCCTCCTTTGAGGGCCTCAGTGACCGGAACCTCCACAACCTGCACAGGCAAGGATGAATCAACGAGCCTCTTTTCGTGCAGGTATTCACCCGTCCAGATTTCAAGAAAATATTTTCCAGCGCCCAAAGCGGAACCAATCAGAAATCTCGCGGTCTGACCAACTTCATATTCCTCCTGCTCAGGAATAGCGACGGAATATGCGCCTAATGGCACTGCGGTTTTAGTGTCTTTGGCCACGACGAAAATCTGATCTTGTTGGATTTCTTCTTGCCAACTATCTTTGGCTTTGATCACAATCCGG
The DNA here is from genome assembly GCA_964628355.1 of uncultured Planctomycetia bacterium. Taxonomy (GTDB): domain Bacteria; phylum Omnitrophota; class Gorgyraeia; order 2-02-FULL-51-18; family 2-02-FULL-51-18; genus CAZVNB01. Next base: position 3,942 of record CAZVNB010000018.1, read on the forward strand.
TAAGTACCATTTTTTAAAGATTTAAGTTCTATAGTGCCCTTGCCTTCTTTGTCATAATTCACCTCGCCGCTCACAGCCAGAGGTCCGTTTTTGGCATCCTTAAGCTGCGCTTGCAAAACAGGTACGTTTTGCCATGAACCATAGTTGTATAGAGAACCTTTAGCCGCCTCAGGTGACAACGCGTAAACTTCATAACTGGCCTTGCCCTCCAACGGCGCATCATTCATGGTCAACTGACGTGAGCCGATTTCAGCGATATCTTTTTCAAAGAAGAAACCTTTTTTAGGCGTGATTTCAAAATACATCACGTTTTTACCGGCACGGTAGCTATGCGTGGCGTGGATGGTGCGTCCGCCGGCGTCACGGGCATCGACCTCAACGTAATAAGCGCTGATATCAGGCATCTGGCCTGCATACCCATTGTTTCCTGCTGGAGTGGGCGTAAAGTTAATCGTGAACTTCCCATCTTTATCAGTCTTGACCTGACCCGAGGCAACCTCAGTCCCACCGCTGTCAAACGAATAATTACGACCGAACCAGTAACGGAAACAGTATGGCACATACAATTGCCGACGTATCTTGTAACTGACCGGCGCCTCCGGTACAACTCCGCCGAAATAGTACTTGGCGTTTCCCTCAATTTCAACCGGCTCATTGTACTTCCAAGGTTTGTCTGCATCTTTAAGAGTCAGCTCGAATTCGGGACGTTTATATTCTTCGACTTTAAAATTAACCGTTGCGCCGGCGCTGAAACGGCCATCGCTGTATTGCGCATTAATAGAGTAACTCCCAAGTAGCCGACCAGAAGGAATTTCAAAATCCATTGAGCCACTGCCGAAATCATTAAGCGTAACCTCTTTGGTAAAAAAATCTTTGGAATTAGTATCACGAGCGGTTATCGTGATTGTTTTTTGGGAATCAGCAATCTTTATGCCCGAAGAGGTGTGTTTGACAACGATCACCTTAGCTTGAACTTTGTCTCCGGGACGATAAATCGGCCGGTCGGTTTCGATAAAAATCTCGTAAGGCGTGCGGGAACTATAATTAAAATAAAGCGGCTGTTGGAAAATAGCGAAAGAGTTGTCCTTATGCGCCAAGGCGTCAAATTGTACATTAATACCCGAATACGGCGATAAATTGACCGGCAAACGAAGCGCGGCATTGCCCCGGCTATCTGTTTTAAGATTGATTAATTTTTCGTTATCATTGAGGTTTAAAACATCCACCGTGGCATCGATAACTGCCTGACCTGTTTTTGCGTCCACCACATACATGCGACTGACTTCATCTTCGACTGTATCTGAACCTTGTTTTTCAACAAAATTATAATAAGCCGTCAGAGTGCTGTCGGTCACTCCCGTTGTCGTCAGGAGAATTAAGTCCGTGATATTGACAACGGCAGCCCGTAAAAGAGAACTGCCAAATTTGAAATCTTTGTCCATACTAACCAGCAAAAGATAAATCCCTTTATCCAACCGTGGTAAGTCCAAGTCAGTCGTTATATTTTCAAACGCACCGGTATCTTTGGTATTCTCCTCCCATGATTTCAAAGGCGAATCAGTTTCTGCAATACTTTTCATCCATGGCGGGTAGGGGTAGTTTTGAAAAATGCCACTCCATCCACGATAGCCTCCCTGCGTGGGATTTAAATTTTTGACTCGAAACGGATCAATCGGGTAAAGCCTAAAATATACGTCTTTGACGTTTTTGGTCACAAAAATATATTCATTGGATCCTAGCTTGGCTTCTGGTTTTGGTTGAAGGTTTAATTGTGGCATTTCGATTTCTTGACGCAACCTCTGGGCCCGTGCTTTCATCTTGGATTGGGAAAATTCTTTTTCGATACGTTGACAAAGCGTATGAGCTTTTTCTTCTCGACGATCCTCCTTTTTATCAAGCATCCAAGAATGCAATAGAACTGCTGTCTGATAGAGCGCATCCGCCTTGGCCTCGGGGTTTTTAAAATCTTGCTCCCAGCGCAGTAGAACGTTTTTGGCCAAAAGTGCATAATCGGTATAGTTTTTGCCTTTAGGGTAGTTAAAGAGATAATTCTGCTGAACGGGCAGAAGCAGGCGATTAATTTTCCACCGTTCTCGTGTTTCCAAATCGTGGTCACCGTGTTGTCTGATTAAAGCTTCTATCAATTCCGCAGCCATAAGCCCTGGCGGATCGTTCAACACAAGTGGCTGCTCAAAATTATCAGCCAACAACGATGCGGCCTCGGGTTTTGACGTTTTATTCTCTGCGCTCTGATCATAGACAAGTTGAAGGATATGGCCAAGCCAGCTTTGAACCATGTAATCCAAAAACGTCGGATACATGCCGAAATCGACTTTTTTCAAATCCAAAAAGTAGGTTTCATCTTGCAGTGGAAATTTAATTAATTCCTCGCGGCTTTCCCAAAGTTTGGTATAGCTGTTGGTTATTTCTTCTTTGATTTCTTTAGGAGTCAGCCGAAAGGCCTCTTTGCCGGAGACATCAAGAACATCGCTACGCTGATAACCGCCGTATTGGATCAAGAAATTGCGCAAGACCTCTGCTTTAAGCGCAAGGAAACGGTGCTGGTCATGGCCGGAGAGATTACCTTTATACTGTCGGATGCGCTCAACGGCTTCACCATAACGGTATAGATATGTCAGGCTCTCACAACCGCGATAGAAAGCTTTAAAAATCTCGCTGGGGTCTTTCGATTGTGAAGCAATTTGGTCATACTTTTCAAGCGCGGCTTGGAAAGTTCCCTTTTCAAATAATTCATCAGCTTTTTTAAAATCCGAGGCCAAAAGATTAGTGGTGAAAAAAATCGAAAGAATGTAACTGGCAATTAAATTAAACCAAATTTTCTTCATATGACCTCTAATGCGACGTCGATTTCTTGATTTGGGATGGATAACTGGATAACCTTATCATCATGCACCAGAACGTGTTAACAATCAATTATTATCGTTTCAATGGCACAGCATTCGCCAAATTCATCTCGGCGAAATCCCAATGGATCAATTGATCCAAAACCGTCGCTAGGTAATCATCTCGTTGCTGATGATAATCCAAATAGTAGGCATGCTCCCATACGTCGAGGGTCAAAAGCGCCGTCCCGTGTTTTTGGGACATGGGATTTTCAGCATTGGGCGTTTTGGTGATTTTAAGAGTACCCGAATCTTCTACCAGCCATACCCACCCGCTCCCGAACTGCTTGACGCCTGTCTCCGCAAATTCCTTGATAAATTTTTCATAACTGCCAAAACTGGAACAAATTTTCTTGTCAAACTCCTCCGATGGCTTGCTACCGCAAGACGGCGCCAGGCTATTCCAGTAAAAGGTGTGATTCCAGGTTTGGGCCGCGTTGTTAAAAATACCCTCTTTGCCGGCCTGTCCAGAAGTCTGGAGAATGATCTCCTCGAGACTCAAATCCTCATACTCAGTGCCCGAGACCAGCTCATTGAGATTGGTCACGTAGGCTTGGTGGTGTTTATTGTAATGATAATTAAGCGTCGCGGCGGAAATATAGGGTTCCAAGGCATTTCGCTTATAAGGAAGTTCTGGCAAAGTAAAAGGTTCGGTTTTCGTTCGCATCATGACCGGTCTCCTTCTTGAAATTCTACCGGTAGCCCGGCTTCTTTCCACTCTTTAATGCCACCTTCATAAGCGCTGACTCGGAATCCCTTACTGGCGAGCCTCACAGCGGCTTTTTTTGAGGCAGTGCATTCACTGCTCGCGCAATAAGTAACGACCTCTTTGGATTTATCGAGTTCTTCCAAGCGAGCGTTCAATTGATCGACAGGAATTTTTTTGGAACCCTTGATAAATCCTAAATTGTAAAACTCCGGAGCCAGCACATTAACGACCTGTATGGGCTTGCCGCTTTGCATTTTCTTGTTAAGCTCTTCTTTGGTAATTGTTTTAATAGCGGTTGACGATGCCGACTTCACATCTGCCGTGTAAGGCAATCTTGAATTTGTCATTAAAATGTTATTTGAGTTCGAACTATTAGCCATGGTTGTTCTCCTTTCAGCCGCATCCTCGTCTTTTGGGCGTACCATCCGAGCGAGTGGTATACCGTGTCTCTGGCGTTTGTTGCGCATACTGAACCTGTGGACGCTCAACATACCGCACTTGCGGCTGAGGTTGCGGCGGGTTGGTCAACGTATCCAGATAGAGCACTTCCAATTACATTGGTTCCTGCGCCAATCAAGGCGCCTTTGCCGGTACTTCCACCGGAAGCGCTGGATGCAACCGCGCCAACACCGGCTCCTATCACCGCTTGTTTTAAAATATTCTTATTTTGATCTTGCTGCTGGTAATAATCTTCGCACTGCGCCTTGGGCAGCGCCCATGAAAAGGTAAGTTCCATCAGAGTAAATACCGAAAAAATAAACTTGAAGGTCTTCATCGTCTCACTCCTCTCGAGTTTTTACCGGATAACCTTTTTCCTGCCAGACCTGAATGCCTTCCTGCAAAGCTCTCACATCACTGAAGCCCAAGCGCTTGAGTTGCATTGCCAGCACGGCACCGGCCTGACAGCCACCGCTATTGCAATAAGTTACGATGGGCGTGTCCTTCGAATACTTTTTCATATTCTCCTTGAGCGCAGCGTTCGCGTCAGGAAGTTTTTTGGTCACATGCTGTTCAAAAAGCCTTTGCTTCTCATAGTAGTCATTGCTACGTGGAAGAACAGCCTCTTGGATGTGCTGGTCTTCGTAACTTTTTTTATCACGCGCATCCAACACCACCAACCGCTTGTCTTTCAGCTGCGCCTGGCGCAGCTGGTCCACGGAAATAAGTTGTTCCGGAAAAAGACCCAGTTTTTTCTCGGAACTGACCGCATTCGCGAAAGAAAGCTGGTAAAGCGGAAAAAACAAAACCGTAAAAAGTACCCCATGTTTTAAAACAAGCGCTCGATTCCACATTTTTTTCCAGGCAAAAAGGGGGCGACTCCGTCTTACGACCGGAGTCGCCCTTGTTTTACTTTTTATCGAACATTGATAACTGCTTCCGGCTGGCTATGCACATTCGCGACGAATGAATCGGTCGTGACACTGCAATCTCCGCCCTGGCCGTTGTTGACGGTCAATACCACGCGATAATTGCCACTCTTCTGATACGTATGAGTGACTCTTTCTCCTTCGGCAGTCTCCCCATCACCAAAGTTCCAATTGTAGCTAAGATTCCCGGTCGGGGAACTAGATTTGGACCCGTCAAAATTAACGGCATTACCCGCCAGGCATGCGGTATTTTCACCGGCATTGGCAACGGGGGGCTCGCCAATATTAATTTTTTTCGTATCCGAAGCCTTTGAACAAGCAGAACCGCGTCCGTCATCGGTTGTCACCAAAATGGTGTAAGTACCCGCCTTTTGGTAAGAATGGCTGACCTTGGAACCGCCGTCTGAAACAGTCCCGTCACCGAAATCCCAGTGATATTTTCCGCTGGAACCTTGTGCCTCAAATAGGATGTTTCTAGCGATGCAAGCGCTTTCGGGTACCTGCAACGTTACGTTCGCATTGGGGAAAATACGGGCGGTCGTGGCCGCTTGCGCGATGGAACATTGCGTATTTTTACCGTCGTCTACCGTTAAAAGCACACGATACGTACCGACTTGTTTATAGCTGTGATTGGCTGTCGTCCCTTGAGCGGTTTCACCATCTCCGAAATCCCAAGTGTAGGTGGCTGAATTCGATGGACTCGATGAGCTTGAACCGTCAAACGTCACGGCCTGTCCTAAACATGCTTGCTTTTCAGGGCCCGCCACGGCTTGCGGTGGGAAATTCACATCGACCTTGGTAGAGTTTAGACCTGTGTCACAGGCCCGTCCCGAGTTATCTTTGGCGGTTAGGGTGACAGTGTATTGACCGGGCTTATCAAAACAATGACGAATCACCGGCTTATCGCTGGTCTGACCATCGCCAAAATCCCACAGGTACGTCAGTCTTTTACCATCAAAACTTGAAGATCGGGTCGCGTCAAATGTAAAACAATTGCACGTTCGGGGTTGTGATTCAGCGTAAGGCATCCGCGCCACTCCATAATCAAACGGCCCGGTAAATGATGGCTGATTTGGATGTCTATAGATGGATCTTCCTTTTTCCGTATAAGCAGAATATGGCTTGTCGGTATATCCACCGGCATTAGGCCCGCCGTTGTTATTGCCTGTATCCCCTGGCAGTGCAGTATATTTTTCCTCATCAAGATTACTAGGGTCGCCGGCTGTGGCATCTGCCCATGCAATCGGATTAAAACTGACCGTTGCCGTGATCAACAAAAAAGTGGCAATTCCTTTCACTGTCTTTTTCATGATGCCTCATCTCCTTAATTTTCTATTTCGTTTAAGTTTTTAAATTCCAATTCTTGCCAATCCATAGGACGATTTAATTGCTGAAGAAACTTTTGGCTTTCCTAGTTATGGCTTCTATGGCGTTATGATAGGGCAATCGCTTTGGGCGGGGAATCGGGGCTAATTCTTAATCTCTTATCGGGGGAATCCCTGTAGACAGCAGCCGTTTAATTTTTAGTGGGGTCCAGGTGAATTCCCTGGGCCATAAAATAATGGCTTTTATAACGCAATACGCATACGATCTCAGTGGCCAAAACCTCGTTTAAGATTTTTATAATGGTGTCACGGTCGGCCTGATACCCTTCGGTGATGGCCCCTTTTTCAATATGTTGCCTGGCACGTCTGCGAAGCTCTTGAACATCCGAAAGAAATGGCTTATCCATAAATCACTTATCCTCCATTGAGTGAATGATAAAACTAAATATTGTACACCTGCTCTGCTTCCGGCAGCCTATCAGGGCAATTTCTAAACTTATCATCAGGGAATTTCTTGGTTGTCCATGCGTTTTGCGCGCTCAACATAATCGAATGCCGCCAACACATAAGCGGCATGGCTCCAAGTCAGAGGAGAAACAGAAAGAGGTTCATGAGTGCGCGGGTGGATTTGCTCGGCTAAAATGCCCGAAGGCAGCGCATGGTCGGCGACCCACTCCAAAATTTGTAGCGGCTGTTTCAAATCTTCCTTTATTTTAGCGCATGCAATGAGATACTGCGCCCACCATAGTGTGCAAACAAACCAGGGATTGCCCGGCACTTGCTGAACGTCGTCTTTCTCGGACTGGAAATAAGCGTCATTCTCATAGCGGGCCATGCCGCCCACCGCCGTTTTAACCCAAAGCCGGTCATGCACCGCTTGCAGCGTCGACTGCACCATCGCATCCTCCGGGCTGAAAACCTCAAAATACCATAAAGCAAAAAGGCTGGCATCGATGGTCATGTCCAGCGTGTATTTCCCTTGCGTATCAGGTGTTGCCATTTTTGCGAAGCGCCGCAAGGCCGGATGAAAAAGATATTTTTTCATGGCCTGCTTTATTTCCGATGCAGCTGCGCGGTATTTGCTTGCAAGATCACTCTCCCCAAAAGCATCGGCAAAATTGGCCGCCGCTTGCAGCCCCGCGAAAACCGTGCAAACCGTGAAAGTATGCACGCCACGTTTTTCTTCCCACAAATCATAGGAAGGTTTGGGAAGCTTGCTGTTTTCATCGCGATACAGGAGCATAAATTCGGCGGCACGAATGATCAAATTGCGGTAAAGGGGCTTGATGAATTCCACATCATGGAAACGGTCAAAATGTTTCCACAAAGCCCACAATACCAGCGCGGTTTCATCCTCTTGAATGGGAAGCTCCCGATGGCCGTCCCTCCACCAAGCATGCCAAGTGCTGCCTAGCGAGCCGTCGGGGCCGAATTTATGCATAAAATAACCTTCAGGATCGATCAGCCCGTTGCAAAAGTCAAAAAACCGGCGCGATAGCTCGGAATATCCCGCCGCGACAAACGAGGCCGCGACAAAAGCCCCGTCCCTGGGCCACATATAGGAATAAGTGTCGCGGGAAAAAACAAGTATGTCCGTGTCATTGGCCGCGATGATCGCGCCGCCATTGTCGATTTGAGTGCGCATAATGAGCAGGCTGCGGTTGAGCAGCCAAAAAACTTTTGCAGAAAGCAGCTCTTGGCCCGGGCATAATTCTTTGCTGAGCCAAAGCTTCCAATAACTCGCGGTTCGTTTGAATAATGTCTCCGGCGTTTTCTGACTCAACACGTGATTTAATTTCACCACTTCCTGATAAGTAGTGCCTGCGCATATCCAATAGTAAGCGGTGCTTTGCGCTCCGGCCTCCAACGGCACATTGATTCCCGCCGTCGAATCCACAGAGCCCTGGGCCACGGCACTTCCCGAAAGCACTCCGTCTTCCGCGTCTCTCCAAGTCCCTTCAAGCCCCTTGGTTTCTTTCAGGCCGCAAGCGAAATGCTGCACGCCGTATTTGCCGGCATGGCAGCAATTGATCAGAAAATAACGCTTATTTTTATAATGAATCAGCGCTTGGTTTCGCGGGTCGTAATTGGCGGTGTCGCCCACTTCGTTGCCGGAGATGCGAAAGTCCTGGCTAAAAAAAAGGCGCACGTCCCGCCGGTCGCTTCTCAGGTTCGTGACGGTGATTCGTTTGAGATAAATATTCAGATGAAAATCGACGGTGTCGCGGCAATTCAGCTGCAAACCAAGCCTATCATTTCTGGTTCGCACTTCCGTCACCAGCGTGTCTTCCAAATAATTGATTTCTTTTTTCCATTCAGGCCCCATTCGGCTGAATTGCCCATCCACCCAAATCCCGAACCGGAAAGCATGGCCAGCCACATGGTTTTCCAAACCCACGAAAGGGAAATACAAATCCCGGATCAAATAATCCCTGTCAAACACGATCAAAAATGAGCCGTTGCCTACCGGAATGTCTCTAGGCATCCGCCGACCCTTTTTTCAGAAATCCTCCAACGCGGCCTTCGCGCCGTTCATGGGCGATCCCCGCGTCCGCGCCAAAAAGATGCCCGCCAAAGCTATGCCGCATCATTGCGATCGCACGCGCCCAGTTTTTCTTGTCGTCACGCGAGCTAAAAAGCTGCATCACCGACTGCGCGATCACCGGCACCGGCACTTCCATATGCATCGCATCGTCCACCAGCCAATTCACTTCTCCGGTGTCTTCGACATACGGAGGGATTTTTTGCAGCCCTCCCTCTGAACGATAGGCCGCCTCCATCAAATCAATCAACCAGGACCGGATCACCGAGCCATGCCGCCAGGTACGTAAAACTTCGGCCACGTCCAATTTGTCACGGTAATGTTCCAGCAGGTCTATTCCCTCGCCGATGGCTTGAAGCATTCCAAATTCAATTCCGTTGTGAACCAGCTTCGTGAAATGTCCTGCGCCGGGAGGGCCTGCGTGCATGTAACCGTCTTTCACGCACAGATCCAACAGTATGGGTTCGATTCTCGATATAGCCTCTTTCTCACCTCCAGCCATGAAACAAGCGCCGTTTCTTGCGCCGTCCACGCCCCCGCTGGTGCCAAGATCGACAAAATAAATTCCCTTGTCCTTCAACCGGCCGTGCCGCCGTATCGAATCGCCCCAATAAGAATTTCCGCCGTCGATGATTACGTCTTTTTTCTCAAGGCAATCGGCAAGTTCATCAAGCAACTTATCAAGCGCCTGACCGGCAGGAATATAAATAAATATGGCCCGCGGAGCTTGGAGAACGTTGATCAAATCTTTCAAGCGTCTTATTTCCACAAGACCGGACTGCAGCAAATCGGCAGGCGCGCTGCCGAGCGTGAACCCGACCACTTTCATTTTCTTTTCAAGGGCCTGGCGGACGAGATTGCCTCCCATTTTGCCAAGGCCTATCACTGCAAATTCTTTTTTTGCGTCCATCACGTCGATCACTTTCCTTTTTTTAATATCGCGCGGGCAGGTGCTCCGTCGCCATTTTTAAATTTAAGAGGTAGGCAAATCATTTCATGCCGCCCCGGAGACACGGCTGAAAGATCCAGACCCTCGATAATCCAAATCCCGGCCTTCAGAAGCAGCTGATGTGTTTTGGCCCCGTCTTTTTCATAGCCTCCGACGGAAAGATAATCCACTCCCACGCACTTGATCCGGCATTTGCCCAAAAATTCGGCCGCCGGAGGCGATATGTAAACAAAATCCTTGATAAAAGAGTCTGTTTTCCAGCAGCGCGGGGAATTCACCGTCTTAAAAAGAATTCTTTCGCCGGGACGGATGCGATGCGATTTGAGCTCTTCGAATTTGATCGACACCTTGTCCTGAATTTTTATGACTCGTACCGGGCCCACAGTGGCATCCAAAGGCATTTGATCTATTGTTTGGCCCTTGGAAATAAAATGAGCGGGCGCATCCATGTGAGTGCCCGTGTGCGAGCCCATGGAAAAAAGCGAGACATCGGCTGGATATCCGTGGGACATCGCGAGTATTTTTTTGATTTTTATTTTAGGATCGCCTGGCCAATGCACCATTTCCGCCTTCATCGGAATAGAAATATCAATCCATTTGGATGACATTTTTAATCCCCTGTTTGGGCCCCAAAAGAACGTCACGGTAAGATTCTATGGGGTAGCGTTTACTAATCAGGGACTTGAGCGCGGACGGCCAGCGTTTCATAAAAACGCTTAAGTCCTTGGTCGCAGCTTCGAAAGCCATGCGTCCCGCGTTCACCGTGCCGAAAACAATCTGGTTTTTAAGCACGAGATTTCTCATGATTTGGTCGGCATCAACCTGTACAGGACTTTTCAAGCCGGGAATGCCGGTGAACACCATCACGCCATTGGTGCCCAGCGCCTGGATCATGTCAAAAGATATTTGCGAAGCGCCTGTGGCTTCGTATATTAAATCGATGTTGCCCACGCATCGGGTCAAATCTTCGATGGATTCCAACGAAGATGAAACATACGTACCTCCAATGGATTTGACGAAAGCTGCCTCCGGACTGGATACAGGCCCGCGGGAATAGACATAAATCTCAAAACACGCGTTCAAAATGGCCATGGCGCCCAGAAGACCCACAGGCCCGGCTCCTAATATCACCGCTTTATGACAATAAGCCGATTTTTTTCCGCTGAGATCGGGTCCCCAAGGAAGACGTTGTTGCACTTGCCAAACTTGAATAAGAGCTTTTTCCACGATTGTGAGCGGTTCAGTAAGAATCGCCACATTACGCAGCTCTGTCGGAACGTGATTCAAATATTTTTCATCCTCCACAATAAACTCCGTCATAAAACCGTGGTTTTGCTTGATTCCTCTTTCGGTGAAATCTCCGGTGAAACAAAAGTCTTGCCGCCCCGCGCGACAGGCAAAACAATTCGCATGATCGCAAGGCCGGCGAACCATCGGAACCGCCAAATCCCCCACGTGAAAGCCTGACACGCCTTGGCCTATTTCAACGACTTCCGCCAGCGCTTCATGGCCAATGACCAGCAGCTCAGAATTTTTCGGCGGGATGCCGTATTGAAAAGCACAAATATCCCGGTCGGTGCCGCAAACGCCGACCTCCAGTATGCGAAGTTTCAGTTCAGTGGGTTTTTTGATTTCTGGAAGCTCATAAGCAATAAGCCTGACTTCTTTGTCAGCCGGAAAAACAGCGACGGCTCTCATATTTCAACTTTCAATTTGAAACTCGACAATTAGAGGCAGATGGTCGGAAGAAGCTCTTTCCAATTCCGTTCTGGGCACTTCGATTTTTTTTATTTTAATTCCGGGTCCCACAAATACATGGTCTATAAGCCTAAGCGGGGAAAAACTGGCCCAAGTGTTGAGAGCCCGGTGGTCATCTAATTCCAGCTGGGCGTTCTTAAGCACTCGGCCGACGCGGTTACAAAGCCGTGATTGCAGTGACGCATTAAAATCGCCACAGAGAATAACGGGTCCGCGGCAAGCGGGATTTCCGATCCAATCCGGACCTAAAAGCACCTCCATTTGCATAAGGCCTTCGCGTTGAGAAAGGCTCAAGTGGGTGTTGAGAATTTGTGTCTTTTTTCCCTCCACATCGATTTCCACCCACAACGCTCCTCGTGGTTCCAGCAAAGTTCCCCGTAAAAGCTTTGGCAGTGGTCCCGTCCGGATAGGGCGTATAGGCCATTTGCTAAAAATAGCATTTCCATATTTCTCTTTTTTGATAGAAAGAGTCGGATGAAAGTGAAACGTCATGCAAAGTTTTTGCGCGATTACTTCTGCCTGATCCACGCCTCCGGTGCGTAGACGAGTCACGTCCAGTTCTTGCAAGGCGACGATATCCGGCTGATGCCTGGCGATCACCCGGGCAATACGTTCGGGAGAAATTTTTCCGTCCATTCCAATGCAAGCATGAACGTTGTATGTCATCAAACGCAAGGTTCCGCCGAAGGCAGGCGCTGCTCGGGTGGAGGATTCGGACTCGACGGTCTTGCCAAGAAACGTGAGCGCCGCTTGGCGGATATCCAGCGGCCGCAAATAAGAATGCTCTAGAGGCGGTAATGGCGCATCCGGAGGAAGAAGAGCAAAAGCGCTGGTTTCTTCCGGACTAAAACCTCCGTGTGAACCGTTCTCAAGAGGAAATGTTCTGGGCCGCATGCCTTTACACCACCCGCTAAAAATAATTTTTCCTGCGCTTGGATGGTGGCATAAAGTTACAAGATCCCGGGTCGCCTCCTGTAGAAATGGGTGGTCTTCTCCCAAAACCATGCCGGCGTCCTCGGGGAGCATAAACTTTCCGTTCAACCTTCGTGCTTCGACTTGACCCGTATCGGTCGGAATCAGAACAAGAGGAATCTTGGCCGTCGTGAGCAACTCAGAAATAACGCGCTCTTTTTCTGCAACACTCAATTCCGTTTTGGGATAGATGTGTCCCATCGGTCCCATCCCTGTCACAGTTACTTTTTCAGGACCCCCAAAAATATTTAAAATCACCTCTTGCACCGTCTTTTCATGCTCCGCACCGTAAGGGATGGTGTCTTCCTGTCCATGATCCGAATAAACCCACACGTCATAATCCCTGCGATCCGCAGACCGGGACTCTTTACAAATGCGCGAAATCCCATCATCGATCCCTCTTAAAGACCAATGCGCAAATTTCGATGACGGTCCTCGCCGGTGAGATTGCTCATCGTATCCAAAAAAATTCAGGTGAATTACCGGTAAACCGCGGGCAATATCCACCTTGGCTCCTAAAATCACCATTTCCCTGAGCAGCACACAAATAAATACTCTGGTTAAAATAAACTGCAGCTCAAATAAAAATTTTTCTCCTTTTAAAATCCCTCGGATGGATTCATAAAATCCAATCACCAATTCAACGATAAAAAGAAAAAACGTCCGTATATAAATATTGAGATAAAAAATAAAAATGACCGTCAATGCAAGTGGGTTCAACGCTTTAAACAACCCGTTCCAACCGAGACTGGCCGCACAAAAATGAGACTCTTTGGCTCCTCCAGTAAAAATATTGGAGTAAGAACTTCCCTCCGCCAGAAGAGGCGCATTTTCTTTTCCCAAACGATTTTCTATTTGACTGGCGGATTTGGGGTCGTACATCACGAATGTTTGGCCGCTGACGTTGTCGATGAAATTGAACGCCGGCACGCATCCTTTCACACCGTAGAAAAGTTCTCCTTGGACGGCAGGCGTCGCCGATGGCAGTCCGGAATAATGCGGATATTCCTTGTATTTCTGTTTGCGGATTAGCGAGCTAAGAAATGGGAGGTTTCCTTCGCGCACGCCCCGGCGATATTGAGCCAGTGAAAGACCGTCGATTTGGATCAACACTAAACCGGGGGAAGCGGACGTGCCCTCTGATTTTGATAAATGCAGCAGGGATATTGCCCAGTACGAGCGGCTGAACCATTTTTTTAACTTTCGGATTCTAACGGCTATTTGGGTAATCACGCCACAATACCCATAGATCCGCGCTGCAACTCAATGGCATTTTCTCCAGGCTTTGCGCGGATCATAGAAAAAGCCGGAAGGCGGATCTCAATTATGGGCTCTTTACCGCCGTGCCAATGACCGGACCATTGGATATTGATCTTTCCATTTTGAACCATGATTTGAATTTTTATGCGCCCAAAACTTGTAAGCGCCGGTCCAAAACTGATTTTTGCACCTTCGTTCAGCCATGAAACCGGGATGCCGGAACATAAAATAAGCTTCCCCTCAAGCTCCTCTTCGCGCACAAAACAATTCCGGATCATTAGAATCCACTCGGCCGCAGCCCATAAATGCTGTCCATCGCCCATGCAGCCCCCTTTGGTTCTGGGGTGAATGGCCTCAGGCCATTGACCCGTGGGCGAGGCAAAAGAAGCGATGGCGCTCATTAAATCAAAATAACGAGGGTCTTGGGCCCTTAAAAAAACTTGCGCAATGTGCAACGTCAGATAAGCGTTGATGCCTGAGTGGCTGATTTCCTGGTAAAACGCTCCTTGGACGGAACATTCCTTAAACAAAAACTCGGCCGTATTCAAAAGCCGGGGATCACGGGCGCCAAATAATTGAAGTGGGTACCCTGCCACGATGGAGCCGATGGCTCCCGCGTCCATTCTTCGGTGGGGAGACGCCGGCATGAATTTTCCCCGCGTCTGTTTGGCCGTTGTCTCCAAACTTTTTTCGACGCATAGTAAGAATTTAGACGCTTTGTCCGAAAGTTCAGCCGCCAGATCGGCATCCTTAAATTTTTCAGCAAAATAGGCTCCCGCTTGCAGGCCGACCACACCCCAAAAATCATCCCAATAATAGTAATCATTAGGCCCGAGATGTTCAGCACTAAAACCGATAGGAAGTAAGCCGGCATATGGACTGCCTTTTTTGTTGATCCTTTTTGCCTGTATCCACGCCGCAGCGCGATAAATCGGCCACTGCCATTTGAGTTTCGGCTCATTGCCTGTAAGTTCACAAAAGCGTCGCATGATCCATAACGCCTCTCCATTGGAGTCCCATTCCCCTTCCTGCGATAAGAAATAGCCGGAAGGTCCTTGACGCAATGGGAAGCGATCTATAATTTTTTCAACTCGATTTTCCATTCCCATACATATCATCGCGTGAAGAATAAAAGCGGCATCACGGAACCAAAAACGCTTGTAAGTATATGGGCCGGGATAAACATCCAGCGGAGAGTGCAAAATGATGGATCTTATCGCGATGTCATAAAGAAATTTAAAATGGGCGTCGGGAATCTCCAGTTGGCAAAGGCCTTTTAAATTTTCCTCCCATTTTTTTTCCATGGGCAACTTCAGATCGTCGATAAGGTCGATGTCGTAATCTTTTTTAAGCGGGATTTGAACCATGACTTCCCGTGTCTGGTTCGGTTTTATTTCAAAAAGTGCCCCGGCCGTCGCCATACCGACGCCACACTCAATTTCATCCTCTTGGGATGCTAATGGGAGATCTCTGAAAACATCGCCATTCCAATAATGAGAAAAACTTGTCCTGTCTGGTTTGGAATCGAAATGCACGGAGAAATGTCCGTTTATTTTCCATCCCTGACAGTTCTTTAATAAAGAAACTTTGTCCACAAAACTGATCCCTTCGGGATTGTAAGGCCTGAGTGAAACGACTACCCACCCTCCCGTGGGAGCAAATGCGCTTAATTTTATTTGGCAGATCGTCACATCCGATTGTTGACAAGATTCCACACACGACTTGAGTGCGACGCCCATATCCTCACTCGTAGTCTGGATTTGAGGGTTTCTGATCATGGTGAATTCCTGCCGTGCAATCTTTAATCGTGAAGGAATCAAAGGAAAACCCTCTCGAGTGATAACCCAAGCGTCGATGGACCATCCATCAAAAAAAGGCGTGACAAGTCCCCGTGGATCTACAATGGATAACTCGGTAGACTCAGGAACGCCGACGGCAGTCCAATTTCGGTGCGTCAGATTAAGATGCGACAAATTAAACGCGCGTGGAAGAAACGATTCGTCACCGGGGTCAAACTGGCGTTCTACCCAATAAGGCCACACCCAGTCCATATTGTGTTGGATAGCTTGGCTGTTAACCAGCCCTCTAGCCTGCATGACGGCGCCGGCACGGAGAAGTTCTTGGGGAGCGGTTAATTCGGAAGGTTGGGCAAAGCGTCTTAGATGGGTTAAAGTTAAAATTGGGTCAGGATAGCCCTGCGCGGAAGCGAAAAGCCTTATGATAAAGTTCAAAAAACGCCATTTTAATCTTTTCCAAACCACTTTCCCTCCACGCTGTGCGTTCCAGTCCGGTCAAACAATTCAGCGCTGCTGACTCCGACAAGAATATTAACAGATTTTCCGTATTATTCCCGTATATTCCTTACCGGTCTGCTGAAAAAGTCTCATCTGCCACGTTGCTCGGTCGTTCGCTTGTGCGACGCTATTCCCATAGCGCCTTACGCGCTCACTTCCTCGCGCCTTGCATCTAAGGCTTTTTCAGCAGACCATTATAAGTTCCAAGCAGAAATTCTAGCAGTCTTTCATTGAACACGGCAGAATTTTCGAGGTTGGACAAGTGGGCTGCTTCCGGAATAACATGCATCGTCGCGTGAGGAAGGGCTTTGAGCATCGCTTCTGAGGCAGAGGGAGGCGTTAAATTGTCCTGTTCGCCTACAAGAATGAGCGCAGGCAGAGCCATTTTCGTCAAGGAGCCGGTGGTATCCGTTCGGCCCGCCAGCGCCAGCAATGTGCCGGAAATACCCAGAGTAGAATTTCCCCGGATGAGCTTTAAAACAAACTCGACCAACTGAGATTTCGCTGTAAGACTCTTCTCGCTTAAAACCGTTTTCACAAACTCCTTGGCGAATGATTCCACTCCATCTTTTTTCACGGCACGGATCGTCGCCGCACGCTTGATTTTGGCCTCGTTACTATCCGCTTCACTTTTTGTGTCGCAAAGCACCAGGCCGTCGAAACGATCCGCATGCCGCTCGACGGCGCGTAAAGCAATATAGCCCCCCATGGAAAGTCCGCATAAGACGGCGCGTTGGATTTTTAAATAATCCATTATCATGATCAGATCATCGACAAATAATTCCACGGTATACTGTCCATCACCGGTCTCACTTTGGCCATGCCCACGCACGTCATAAGAAATAACACGATGGGTTTTGGATAGCGCCTGATACTGAGGTTCCCACAGGGTGTGGTTAAAAGGAAAACCGTGGATAAAAATGACGGGCAACCCCTCATGAAGTCCATCATCGTACAATGCAATGCCATTAACCTTTTCTTGCATATTCTTTAGATTCTCCAAGCGCTTCTTGAAAAAACTATTTCGATTGCGTCATCGGAACAGACAACTCCTCTTCGGTAGGCCTGGTCTGTAGGTAGGCTCCGGCTGCTTTGGTGAGGTTTTTGGTTAAATCCCACTGTGTCTGAAGAAGCCGCAGGGCTTTCATCCAGGCATTATCCTCGCCAATCTCGCCGCGCGCCAACTCTTTTAAAACAAGCGCCTGGTAAGCCTCCAACGCGCTGTCGGAACTCATTTTGATGGAAAATTGCTTGGCCGTATGTCTGCAAGCTTCTTTCATTTTTTTTACTTTTTCTGAAGAGGCTTTTTCCATCCACCAAAGAGCGGAAACAAAATCGTCGAGGTTTTCCGAGGCAAGTAAGCGACCGTTTATTTGATCGATGACAACCTCTCTTACCCCGGGAGCATCCACGGCAACCACGGGAACTCCGGCACACATCGCCTCCGTGATCACCAAGCCTTGAGTTTCACTCTGCGAGGCGAACACAAAAACATCCATCGCGTGATAAGCGCTGACAAGGTTTTTGCCCTTGAGCGGGCCGGCCATGTAAAGACGATCACTGACTCCCTCCTGCTCACATTTTGCCCTAATAACTTCCTCCGAAGGTCCGCTTCCGCCGACTAAAAATCTTGCGAGGGGATTGGACTTTAAAAATTTCGTCACAGCAGCTGTTAAAAACTCGAGATTCTTTTCCGGGGCAAGCCTTCCCACGTGGCCGACTACAAAACTGTCGAGAGGAATTTTTAAACTCTCCCTGAATTTCGTCCTGGCTCCGCGGCTGAAGCGCCGAATATCAACCCCCGTCGGGACAACTTTGATCGGAGTCGTTACACCTCTTTCTATTATAAGATCCAAAACACTTTCGCTGGGGGCGAAAACCTGGTCTGCTAGATTGGCATACCCCGTCGAAAGCTCTATCACAAAACGCTTAAGACCTTTCGGATTTCCAGGCAAATAATGGGTGTTTTGCTCAAACAGAGTGTGATGCGTATAAACAAGCGGCGCGTTGTGTTTTCTGGCCATCCGAAGAGCCGTATCGCCCACAAGAAACGGGTGATGCGCATGAACGATATCAGGCTTAAAATCACCCAGCGCTTCGGTCAACACGCCTGGGATGGGAAGTTGTATGGAAAATTGAGACCCGCCGGCGTTTTGAATGGCCGGAATGCGGATCACATCGACTTCTTCTTTCATATTTTCAAACTCAGGCGCCACCACGACTACACGGTGGCCCTTTTCCCTGAAGCGCAGCGTAAAAGACTCGATGGATTTCTCAAGCCCGCCCACCAGGGGTTTGTAAGTATTGGACATCATTAGAATATTCATGTTTGCCTCAAAATTAACCTACCCACAAGGATATTATAAAATAAAATTGCTGGCAAGAGCATCAGGGCAAACTCTTGATGTTCTATCAGGAGATGGTAACAAAAAGCCCGCGGTCGAAGGGATTCGGCGCCCTGCGCTGCGCAGTCCGTGCGTCAGTGTAAAATTTGCCGACGCACGGCTGTGCTCGCTCCGGGTCGGCCACTCGCGCCGCAGGAGGAATTGCAACGACACTTTATGTGTCGTCGCTTTTATCTGCAGGCCGCGCCGCTCACTTCGAATCCCTTCAGTTTCACCAAATAAAACAATCGCATCAAAAAATGCGATTGTTTTATTAATGGCGCGGTCGAAGGGATTCGAACCCTCGATCTCCGCCGTGACAGGGCGGCGCTTTAAGCCAGCTAAGCTACGACCGCAGGATAAACCGGTATTATAAACTTTGTACTTCATCCGTCAAAACTAAAACTCTATTGTTAAGAACCTCCACAAACCCGCCTTCCACTCGCACGGTGAAGGTTTTTCCGGAAGCGTCACGGTAAGTGAGGTTGCCCTTGGAAATCGGCGTCACGAGCGGCGCGTGGTTTTTCAAAATCCCAAAATACCCATTAACCCCTGGCGCCATCACATGTTGCACAGGTCCTTGGAAATAAAGTTCGTTGGGAGTAACTATTTTGAGCGTCAAGCCTGGCTGCCCAGTTTGGCGGCGTTTTCGACGACTTCCTCGATATTGCCGCACATGTAAAAAGCCTGTTCCGGATATGGGTCCATTTCGCCGTCGGCAATTTTTTTAAAACCGGTAATGGTTTCTTTGAGAGTAACATATTTTCCTTTGCGACCGGTGAAAGTTTCGGCGACAAAAAAAGGCTGGGACAAAAATTTTTGTGTTTTTCTTGCGCGGGAAACCGTCAGCTTATCTTCTTCGGACAGCTCATCCATGCCAAGAATCGCGATGATGTCCTGCAAGTCCCTGTAGCGCTGAAGAATTCTCTGCACCTGGCGGCCCGTATTGTAATGTTCTTCCCCCAAGGTACGCCGATCCATGATACGCGAGGTCGAATCCAGCGGATCGATCGCGGGATAGATACCAAGCTCTGCGATTTGGCGTGACAAAACCGTCGTGGCGTCCAAATGCGTAAACGTCGTGGCCGGCGCGGGGTCCGTCAAGTCATCGGCCGGCACATAAATGGCCTGTACCGAGGTGATGGATCCTTTTTTTGTGGAAGCAATTCTTTCCTGAAGCTTCCCCATTTCCGTGGCGAGATTCGGCTGATAGCCGACTGCCGAAGGCATACGGCCAAGGAGCGCCGATACCTCCGAACCTGCACAAAACGAAAAATATTGTCGATAAAAAGCAGCACGTCCTGTTTTTCCTCATCACGGAAATATTCGGCCATGGTGAGGGCGGTCAGGCCCACGCGTAAACGAGTCCCCGGCGGTTCGTTCATCTGCCCGAAGACCAGGCAGGTTTTGTCCAAAACCTTGGATTCTTTCATTTCCATGTAAAGATCGTTGCCTTCGCGGGTTCTTTCACCGACACCGGCAAACACGGAAAATCCCCCATGCTGCGCGGCAATATTGCGGATGAGTTCCATGATCACGACGGTTTTTCCCACACCCGCGCCACCGAACAGGCCCACTTTCCCGCCTTTGGGATAAGGCGCCAAAAGATCGATCGCCTTGATGCCGGTTTCAAAAATCTGCGTGGCCGCTTCGCGCTCTTCCAGCGTCGGCGCCGATCGGTGAATGGAATAAAACTTTTTTGCGGCAGGAGCCGGTTTTTCGTCAATAGGTTTTCCCAACACGTTGAACATGCGTCCCAACGTCTCACGTCCCACCGGCACTTGGATAGACGCTCGGGTATTCACGGCCTTCATGCCGCGCACCAACCCGTCAGTGGACGCAAGCGCGATCGCGCGAATAACGTTGTTGCCCAAATGCTGCGCTGTTTCGACAATTAATTCTTCCTGGCCTACCTGAATCGAAATAGCGTCGAGAATGCCCGGAAGATGCCCGGCCTCAAAACGCACATCCACCGTGGGACCGATCACCTGCACCACATGGCCGATATTGAATTTTGTATCGGAAGTCTCTTCCTTGCCAGTCTTTGGAATTTGTTTTTCTTGTACGTTTGATTGCATAATTTTTATCTCCTAGATGAGCACGCTCGCACCACTCACAATTTCTGAAAGTTCGCGGGTGATGGTGGCTTGTCTTGTTTTATTTCTCAAAAGTTTTAGATTGTCCAGCACGTCCTCGGCGTTGTCCGTGGCCTGTTTCATGGCAAACATGCGGGCGCTGGATTCGGACGTCAGCGACTCCAACAATGTCATGTATATTTTTCCCTCGAGATATCCGGAAAGTAGCGAAACAAACACGGTGTTGAAATCCGGTTCATAAATGTAGTCTACGCTTTTTTTTGCGCTCGCACTGCCTTCCAGCAAGTACGAGAGTCCCAGATAAGGGATCACCGTGTTTTTCCCCGAGAAGCCGGTTCGGTAGGTGGTATAAAGAAGTTCTATCGAATCCACTTGTCCGCTCAAGAAAAAATTTTTCAAAGCTTCCGTCACTTTTTTGGCTAGAGGAAGATCCGCTATGGCTTTTTCAGGATAGGCCGTTAAAATGGGCTGCTGTTTTTTCTTAAAAAAATCATTGCCTACTTTGCCGATGGGAATGAGCACGGTTTCGAATGCGCTGTTCTGCCTCCTCCACTGGACAGCTTCCTTGAGCAGATTGGCATTGTAAGCGCCGCAGAGGCCTTTGTCGCCAGTCATCACCACCAGCGCTTTTTTCTTTATTTTTCTTTTTTCGAAAAGGGCCTGCCCGCCAAATTCCTGGCGGCGCAAATCCGATAAATTCACGGTGGCCACCGACAAATTTGCGACCAGATTTTCCATTTCGAGAAAATAATCGCGCGATTTCGAAAAACGGTTCTCCGACCTTTTGAAACGGAAAGAGGCGATCATCCCCATGGCCTTGGTGATCTCATGGATATTGTGGATCGATTTCATCCGTTGCTTGATCTGCCTTAAAGATGCCATTTGTGTCCTCTGTCATTGCGAGAAGTGTCAGCGACGAAACAATCTGATCGCAGAGATTGCTTCGCTATGCTCGCAATGACACTCATTGTTTCAAAAAAATACCTTTAAATTCGGCGCCTGCCCTATCTAACCTTTGCTTCAGAGAATCGTTTAAATCTTTATTTTTCTCGATTTCACTGACCACGTCAGGGTATTTCTCGGCGAGAAATGGATGAAAACCCTTTTCAAATTCTTGCACTTTCTCCAAGGGCACCTCGTCTAAAATGCCCTTGGTTGCCACGTAAATAATGCTCACCTGCTGCGCAAGCGAACAAGGCGCGTACTGGCTTTGCTTCAATATTTCCACCAGCCGAGCGCCGCGGTTCAACTGATCGCGCGTGGACTTGTCCATGTCCGAACCGAATTGCGCGAAAGCCGCAAGCTCCCGGTACTGAGCCAAGTCCAAGCGCAATTGACCGGCAACTTTTTTCATCGCTTTGGTCTGGGCGTTGCCGCCGACGCGCGATACGGAAAGACCGACGTTGACTGCCGGACGAACGCCGGAATAAAACAAATCACCTTCCAGATAAATTTGCCCATCCGTGATGGAAATAACGTTCGTCGGAATATAACCCGAAACGTCCCCGGCCTGCGTTTCAATGATGGGAAGGGCCGTTAAACTTCCACCTTTCAAATCATCGCGTAATTTTGCGGCACGTTCCAATAGGCGCGAATGCAGATAAAAAACGTCCCCCGGAAATGCTTCGCGTCCCGGCGGACGCCGTAGCAATAGTGAAAGTTCGCGGTAAGCGGCCGCGTGCTTGGTCAAATCATCGTAAATCACCAACGCGTGCATGCCGTCATAGAGGAAATATTCACCGATGGCCGCACCCGTGTATGGGCTTAGAAATTGCAGCGTGGCCGCGACATCCGCCGGAGCGCTTACAATGGTGGTGTAGTCCATCGCGCCGTGCTGCTCGAGCGTTTTCACTACGGATAAAACATTGGACGCTTTTTGGCCGGTGGCCACATAAATGCAGTAAACGTCTTTTCCTTTTTGATTGATGATCGCATCGATGCCGATGGCGGTTTTGCCGGTTTGGCGATCTCCGATGATGAGTTCGCGCTGGCCGCGACCGATGGGGATCATGCCGTCAATCGCTTTGAGTCCGGTTTGCAACGGTTCTTTCACCGACTGACGCGCCAAAACACCGGGAGCTTTAAATTCAATCGGCCGCGTTTGGGTCGCGACAATCGGACCTTTGCCGTCCATGGGACGTCCCAGCGCGTCCACCACGCGACCCAGAAGGCCTTTTCCTACCGGAGTGCTTGCAATTTTTCCTGTGCGCTTGACCGTGTCGCCTTCCTTGATGTCCTTGCCATCGCCGCAAAGCACCACTCCCACATTGGATTCTTCGAGATTAAGCGCGATGCCCAGCTCCCCGCCGGGAAATTCCAAAAGCTCTCCGGCCATGCAGTCATCCAGCCCATACACACGGGCGATGCCGTCACCCACCGACAGGATGATGCCAACGGACTCCATCTTGAGGCCGGATTCATATTCCTTGATCTCTTGCTTTAAAATACTCGTGATTTCTTCGGGCTTCAGCGCCATAACACTCCTTAAATAAACACAAAATAATTTTTAGCAGACTGTTTATATGCTTTGGATTTTAGTCAATTCTGTTCTGATCAAATGAATCTTGTTTTTTACGGAATCGTCAAAAATTTTGTTTCTCACTTTGACGACCACGCCGCCAATCAACGACGGGTCGACGACACTTTTCACCGTTATTTTGTAACCGGCAATTTTCTCGAGACGGTTTACAATCTGCTTTTCCGCGTCCGGTTTGAGCGCAAACGCCGAACAGATATCAGCCACGCCTTGCCCCTGCGCTTCATCCGCTATTTTTTTGAAGTAAAAAGCAATTTCATGAATTAAATAAAAACGAGTCTTCTCGAAAAGAATACTAAAAAAATTGAGAAGAATGTTATACGCCTGGGAATTGCTTTCCTGGCCGCAATCTCTTGATCGCGGCACGTCGGTCGGGGCCATGGATAGCCCAGTCATCTCCAGATAAATGTGCTGCAATAGCTTCCGCTTCTGCTCGGTTTTGAGCGCCGGATTGGAAAAAAATTTCTCGATTTCAGGTGCCTGTTGCAGCGCCAGGGAAATCGACTCCAGCTCCGCTTCGATTGCCTCGTCCTGCTCGAGCTCACGCGCAATTTCAAAAAGCGCCTGCGCGTATCGTTGAGCCACCAAAAGATCTTTCATCCAATCCTCTCCAATTCCCTGATAAATTTATCCACGAGTTTTTCCTGCTCACGGGCATCCAACTTTTCCCGCAGGATCTTCTCGGTAATAAGCGACGAGATTTCGACGATATCGTCCCGCATCGAAAGTCGCGCCTTGGCAATGTCCTGCTCGATTTCGGCTTGAGTGCGGTCAAACAACTTCTGCGCGTCTTGCCTGGCCTTTTCTTGAATGTCTTTGGCCAGCGCCATACCAATAGTGGCCGCTTCCTGAATACGCTCGCGCGCTTCCTGTTCGATATGTTCGAGCCGGCGTTTGTATTCTTTTTCCAGATTTTCCATTTCTTTTTTTTGATGCTCGACGGCGGCAAACTCGTCCTCGATCTGTTTGCGGCGCGCATCGATGATACCGAGAATGGAACCGAAAGCAAACTTCTTCAAAATAAAAAAAACAATCAGGAAACCCAAAAGCTGGGTCACCATCTCCGGAACAGCGTCTATAATTACCTGTGGATTCATGACGGGAATGTCGCTTTAGCCGATTTTCCCGGACAGATTAAATACGACGATCAGCGCATAAATCGTCAAAGCTTCGATAAACGCGCAGCCGGTGAGCATGCTGACGAGGATTTTCGTGGCAGCTTCCGGTTGGCGGGCAGTTGCTTCCATCGCAGCCGCCACGGCTTTACCCAGACCCAACGCCGAACCAAAAGCGGCAATGCCGAGTGAAAGTGGTAAAAAAATAGCCAACATCGCGTGTGTTTCCATAGATTTATTTCTCCTTTATTTATCCTCAAGCTGGAGCTGTAAGCGCCAGAGGAGGGTTTACTGACGCTACGCGTGCTCCGTCACAGCGCCAGAATGTTCCTCATGCGGAAGCATCATGGCAATGTAAATCGTGCTAAGTAACGTGAACACAAAAGCTTGGATCACCCCTACCAAAAGCTCTAAAAATAAAAAGGGGAAGTGCAGTGGCACGCCGCCCGGGATGCGCAGAGGTTTCAACATTTGAATCCCCATACCCATGAATACGGCCAGTAGCACATGCCCCGCCATAATATTGCCGTAAAGACGAAACGAAAGCGAGAGTGGTTTGATGAACTCCCCCAGCACGTGCAACGGGAACATCAGCGGCGCCACCAGCCAACCAAAAATGTCCTGCGGGCTTCCGCATAAATGATGCAAATACCCCAAAATCCCGTTTTTTGTGATGCCCACCCACTGCACGTAAACAAACACGCACATGGCGATGGGAGCCACCGTAGTCAAAAAAGCCATGGTGGAATTTTGCAGGGGAATGAGACCGAAAATATTCGAGATGAATATATAAATAAACAACGAGCCCACGAACGGCGTATAAGCGCGTCCGCGTGAACCCATCACACTCTGCACAATGCCGTCCAGACCTGAAATCAATATTTCCGACAAGGCTTGGGCGCGGCCCGGAACCCGTTTGAGGTTTTTTGAAACAGAAATGGAAACAAAGCTGATCAAACAAATCACGATCGCCGAAAAAATCACATGTTCCCAACGGAACAAGAAATCGGAAAACCCCGACGGGGCCGTCGCTTCGGCCACAAGATGTATCCAGTTGAGCACTTCCGGATGTCCGGATTCTACCACCGTTTTTAGATGAGACTCTTGCATAAAAAACCTATTTATTGTCTTCCTTCAGAACTTGGTTTAAAAGCCTAAAAATTTCGCGGCCGGAGGCCACGAATCCCAAGATAAGAAACAAAAAGGTGCACCAGGGATGGAACCGAAATTTACGATCGATCCAATCGCCGGCAAAATAACCGGCCATAGGGCCTACGAAGAGAATTATGGGAATTGCTGTAAGTGCGCCTATTCGCTTGACTTGCTGAAAATAAGCATCTTTCTTTTCTGCCATAAACCCCGCTGCTGGATGCGCGTCATTCTAACAGGGCATTTTTTATTTTTCAACTAATTTTCCTGACTTGGCGTCAAAATAATACTCTCCTTTTTCGAGTTTTTTCACGTCCAACCCGAAGGATTGCGCAAGGGAGCTTCGCATTTCATTCAGTTGGGAAATTTCACCGTCCAATTGCTTCTGCAGTTTAGCCACCCACAATTCTTGGTTTTGAACCGCTTCGAATTTTTTCATCGCTTCGGGTACCACGGGTGGGGACTGTACCGGCTTGGCCAATGTTTTTGTGTCGATTTTCACGTCCGGTTTTGTTTCCGTTGTGGTTTCACTGCCGTACTTCACAGCGGCCCACAGCAAATTCTGCGAGACCCATGCAAACATCATCGCAAAAAAAATAACGGCAAGACCCGACGACCGGACGCTTATAATTTTTTTCATATATTTTTCTCCTCCGTATTTTTTATGCCATGCGCTTTGATCACACCCAGACAGTCACGAATTTCCTTCAATAATTGAATCATTTCGACGTTCTGGTAGTACAGAGCCTTAAAATCTTCCTGTTGATAAATCACATCACTGCCCGCCAAATCGTGCGCCTTGCGCGCTTTCTCAGAGGCGTCATTCGGATCCACATTGTCATCGGCCCGTGTTAGCGTCGGCATCCCCAGCGTAAAAACAACCCCTAGGCCCGAAAGGATGGCTGCCATTCTTTTTTTCACTTTCATTCCTTTCCTTTATACTGAAACCGCCTTGACAGAGTCCCACATCAAGTCTTCCACCAGCGTCACCAAAGTCACCAAGCTCTTGTCGGGTTGGTCGTCCGTGTACACTACCACCCGCACTTCCAGCGGGTCCGATTTTTCTACGATTTCGCGTCTGACACGCCAAAATTGATGGTTCATCTCTATCGGTTTTTCTTTTTCCGGAGGAAAAACAAGGGTGCCTATTTTTTTGAGTTCCGCTTTTGTGAGGTTGAGATTGATCGTGCGTTCCATTTCCGATTGAGCCAGATTCATGGCCGTTATCATCTCCAGGCTGACGCTTGTGGAATAAAGCGAATTGGAAAAAAGTTGCATCACCGGAACAAAAAGAATCGCGATGATCGACATCGTCATCAAGATTTCAATGAACGTAAAACCACCGCGATTGAGGTCGGAGCTTTTTGCTCGCTCCCAGCTCCCAGCTCCCAGCTCCCAGCTTTTACTTGATGCTTCGAGCTTCGAGCTTCGAGCTTTTACTTTATGCTTCGAGCTTCGAGCTAATTTAGAATACATTGTATTGCAGCTGAAGTGTCTTTTTTGTTTCATGCACGATGCCCGTGCAAGTGATTAAAGACTCATCCGCATCGAATATGATTGTATAACTTCCTTCCCCCAAAGCAAAGAGTGTCGGCTCCCCTGTCACTTTATCCACCGTGTCTGAAAGATCGCCTCCCGCTCGTAGCTGGTGCAGCATGTGAGCGATCCCGGCTTCGGCCAAATACCTCGCCTTGGTCTCATCGAGCATCGTGTCCACGGAAAAATTCACGACGGAAGAAAGTTCTGCCAGCGACGCGCCCAAAAGCGCCATGGTAAACATGACGACGATGACCGTTATCAAAGCAACGCCTTTTTGATTCATAAATTTTTTATATTGGGGCGAGAATTACTGCACATAAAACATAAAACTTGGTTCCTCGGGGAGCACTTCCTCGGAATCTTTGTAGCTGCCTTTCAGTGTTATTTTGCCGACAGAGCCGTTTAAAATCAAATGGCCATCACGGCGATTATAGATCGCCAGGTCGGTAGGACTTGCCGGCCGTACGGCACCGTCTATGAAATTATTGACGGTAACAGTCGAAGCCCTTTTTCCGCCGAGCGTCATAGATTTCACATCGAACGTTTGCGGAATAGTCGCGGAAGCGTTTTGTGTATTGATCATGGCATTGTCTGAAGAGGTCGGTGCCTCACCCGGCAGCCAGTTGGCATCATCAAACCAGTTGGACTGATCACCGGCCGCGTTCCAGCTTTTGTCAGTTGCCCAAGCCGTCGCCTGCCTGCCGGCAAGGCAGGCACAAATACCGAGGATAAGAAATATAAAAAACGCGGCGCGTCTATTTAGCTTTTTCATGCTTATTCTCCTTTAAGGCCTCACAAACAATCCCGCGCCTTTGATGTTCATCTCGTTCACGTACAAAACCACGTCGCCTTCCAGCATCACCACGTCTTGGGTGTCCGGGTCGTCGTCGTAGTCATAAAGACCGTCCTGCCCTAAAAGCAGAAGGTTGACGCCTAAATCCGTGGATACTTTGGGATATTCCGTGTACACGGTTACTTGCGGTGGCGACTCCACGTTGATTTTGCGGATGGTGGGTTTTGCTCCTCCGCGCCGCTCAAACTCGACCGTGACGCGCCACGCCGTTCCGGCGCGAGGCAGAGCCTCCAACTGCAAAATGTCGTTATTGGCAATGCCGGAGAGATTGGTGATCATGAGCGCCTTGATCGTTTTACTGTCCGGAATCGGGATACGCATCCCTTTATGAAGCGTCAAATACCCCGTGCGCATCGGCGCATTTCTCAAATTGACAAACCGCACGAGCTTTTGTGTGTATTGCCCGAGATGCGCCTCGATCTCGACCTGCACGCCGGTGATGACTTGAACATCGGCCTCATCCACCCATTCCTGTTCGGATACCAGCTGGTTATTGGTCGAATAATACTTGAAATTTACATTCAAAATATCCACACCGAAGGGATTTTTTGAAAGACTTTCGACGGTATCGCCGAACTCAAACATAATTTCCTTGGTTTTTTTATCCCAATAAACCCTGCGCATCACATCCGGATTTTCTATCCAATCCGGGTGATAAATAAATCGAAGTTCGCTGCCATCGGGCACGGAGAGTCCTAGCTTCACCGGCGTGGATAAACTGTTTTCCAAAGGCACGAGTTGCACGGGCACCAACCTCCACCGGTCTGCCTCCGCCATTTTTATTTCTCCGATCGGCACGGCAGCACCCGGTTTAATTGTTTTGTTCAATGTATAAGTAAAATTTCTGTTCGAGGTCGCGGCATGCGTGTCGTCGACCCACGGCGGAATAAATTCCATGCGCGCGCGTCCCGCCGTCACAATTTCCAGACTGTCCTTCAGTCCATAGGACCTCACGGTCCCGTTGATGACTTTGTCCATCGCCTCCGCCAGCACCTTTTGCAAAGAAAGTTGATCGTTGCAATAGCTCCAGCTGTCCAACGCGCTGTTGATCGCAAAATACACCGACGATGAAATAATCACCGTCAGTGCAATCGAAATCAATAATTCAACGAGCGTGAAACCAGAGATTCGCCTTCGGCGAATCTGCTCGGAGCTGAGAGCTCGAAGCCGGGAAAGTTTCCAAGCTCCGACCTCCGAGCTTCGAGCTTTATTTATCAATCTTTCGTCTCTCTCAACATCAACGCGCCGACGCCGACAACGCCCGGACGTCCGAACACTACTTTGCCGTTTATGATTTTAAGTCCATAAGGCGACTTGGCGGAAATCGTCACGGTTTCGGCTTCGCTATCACCGATCACGATTCTTGCAAGACCATTTTTAAATAGCACCGGCTTTCCAGCCTCGGAGAAAAACGTGGATCCGTTGCCGATTTCTTCGGAGAAA
>CAZVNB010000019.1:0-12084 GCA_964628355.1 uncultured Planctomycetia bacterium
TGCTGATGTCATGAAGCGAATTGCCGCGCCAATGATCGGCGGTCTTTTTACAAGTTTTATAATGGAACTTTTAATTTATCCGCCTATTTACGAATTGTGGAAATGGCATTCGGAAGTGAAATCCGTTAAACAGGTATAAAGCCGGGGAAGCGGGATAAACCAGGATGCACGGGTTTTTATTTAAAAAAACTTCAGCTTGACAAGGTATAGGATATCGTTCTACAATAACAACTAATTGAGACAATATATTAGGAGAAATAAATGAGTTTCGAGAAATTTGATAGAAAAGGTGGAAGACATTTAAATCCTAGAGTTTCTATAAGTGCTGCTGGTCAGATAAGTCTTAATAGATCAACTATAGATAAATATCTTAGTAAAATTAAATTTGTTCATCTATATTTTGATAAAGATAAGTCTATTATAGGTATAAAAGCTGCGGACAAAGAAGCGGATAACGCTTTTAAGCTTACAAGTAACGAGATCCAATCTAACTCCTCTATATCCGGGAATTCATTTTTAAAGCATTATGGTATCGACTACAAAACCACTAAGCAGTATGTACCGGTGTGGAGCGATAAAGAAGAAATGTTAATCATTAAGCTGGGCCAACAAGGTTAAATTATTTGGCGCCGCTCGCCGTGAGGGGTACGGCGGTCGAGTTGTCAGACTCGGTAAAAGTAGCAATCGATTCTAGGTCGGCTGCAATGATATTAAGGTTCGATTCCTTACGACGCCACCATTTTACACATCAATTTTGATAGATTCAATGGTTTTGATTTAGAGGGAACTACAAGTGTGTTAACTAGGATACACTTTGACAAATGGCAAAAGGGTGATGTATACTCTGACTATCATCCCATAGGGTTTTTATGCTCTATGGCCCCGGCTTCCTGAGGAGCCGGGATTTTTTTTGCCTAAAATTATTAGGGAGTATTAAATGCCAGAAAACGTCATATTTTATATTGATGGTTTTAACTTGTACCATGCGATAAATGACCGGAAGAATCTAGCGGGTGAGTCAGTTTACAAAAAGTACAAATGGCTGAATCTCATAGCTCTTTGCAAAATGTATCTTCAGAAGGATCAGATTTTAAAAGACGTGTACTATTTCACGGCTCTTGCGACATGGAATGAGCGCAAGGTCAATAAACATCAGGTTTACATAAGAGCTTTAAGGTCAGTAGGAGCAAAAGTGATATATGGAAGATTTCAAGGTAAGGATCGCGAGTGCAAAAATTGTCATGTCATGTTTACGGCGCATGAAGAAAAATTGACCGACGTGAACATTGCGACAAGACTTCTCATTGACGCCCAAAGAAATAAGTTTGATAGGGCAATAATCATATCCGGCGATAATGACCTGGCTCCGGCTATTCATGCGGCAAAAGAGCTGTATCCTACTAAGCAAATAGGTGTTATTGTGCCGATCGATCGGATGCCCACCAGGAATCTTAAAACCGCGGCGCATTTTCACCACAGGATGACAGAACAACATTTACGGTCGGCTCAGTTACCCGACGAAATCAAGGTGGGCGAAAGCATTATTCGGAAACCTGATGCCTGGAAGGCGATTACAACATAAACTAAGCGAGCCAAGTAAGTTCCAAAGCGCCTGAAGGGGTGGTTGATCAGGCAACCAGAAATTAGGAGGAATCGTAATGCCAGCATCTAAAATTTTAGCGTTTGCCGGAAGCACACGCACAGAGTCGTTTAATAAGAAACTTGTCAGGATTGCCGTGTTAGCTGCACGAGCGGCAGGGGCGGAAACGACTCTTATCGATTTGCGCGATTTTCCCATGCCGCTTTATGACGGAGATCTTGAAACAAAGGAAGGTATCCCGCCAAATACGTATAAATTAAAACAACTTTTTTTGGCTCATCAAGGCCTGCTCATTTCTGCGCCCGAGTACAATAGTAGCATCCCAGGCGTTTTAAAAAATGCCATAGACTGGGTTTCTCGACCGGCTTCCGGCGAAGCGTCCTTGGCTTGTTTCGAAAATAAAGTCGCCGCTTTAATGAGCGCCTCACCGGGAGCGCTGGGAGGCTTGAGGGGATTGGCGCATGTGCGTTCGATTTTGGGAAACATCAAAGTTCTCGTCCTACCGGAGCAGGTGGCCCTTCCCAAAGCACATGAGGCTTTCACTGCGGAAGGGAACTTGAAAGATGCAAAGCAACAAGCCGCCATCGAGAAACTCGGACATGATCTTGCAATGATTCTGATAAAATTAAACAGACAACCATGAAGGCATAGGCCAATAAACATGCTTTATTTTAATCAACAAGAACTTTCGAGTTATCGGCGCGATGGATTTATCGTAGCAAGGCGGATATACTCCGCTCCTGAAATTCGTAGGTTGTCGGATTGCATCGACGCGCTGTCATCCAAAAAACCCGGGATTGGAGAGGAAATGGTGTATTTCGAGGATAGCCTGCTTCAGCAGGGAAAAAGAGTGTTATCGCGCATTGAAAAATTTGTGGAGCGCAACGAGGAACTCAAAAATTTAGTTTATGACCCACGAATGATTGGCCGCGCCGGCGAACTTTTGAACGATGAGGCGGTGCTTTTTAAGGAAAAAATCAATTTTAAGATGTCGGGTGGCAGCGGTTTTGCTCCGCATCAGGATATTCAGCCGGGATGGGACGAATATGCGCCTTTTTTTCTTTCCGTGCTCGTGACGATCGACAAAAGCACCATCGAAAACGGATGCTTGGAACTTGCCTCCGGACAGCACACTCGCGGCAGGATCGGAAGAAAATGGAAGCCGCTTGAGGGCGACGAGTTAAAAGGAATCGAGTTTAAGCCGTACCCGATGGAGCCTGGGGACGTGGCGTTTTTTGATTGTTTTGTGCCGCATCAGTCAAAACCCAATTTAACGTCCGCGCAACGCCGCAATCTTTATCTAACGTATAATCGGCTTAGCGACGGTGATTGGCGGGAAAAGTATTTTGCAGACAAACGTAAAAGCTATCCACCGGACAACGAGCGCGAACCCGGCAAAGAATACGCATTTAGAGTTTGACAAGCCCCATACATATGGGCTTTTAAACGCTTTTTTGTAATCTGTGACGTTTTATTTTTTTCAAATCTTCTTCAAAGTCCATTTCTGTCCAAAATTCATGTATCTTTTCCACGCCGATCATTCGTTTTTTCATTAGCGCATTGTAGGACTCTTCGTATTCCACATCGGCATTTCCACGCCGGACAAAATTTTTCAGGATCGCGCGTAGAATTTTTCCGTCTTCTTTCCCAATTTTTAAGAAACCAACCGCTTCGCCGAGAATTTGAAGCGAAGAATCTATTTTTTTGGCGATACGCACTGTGTGATTTTTTCTGGCCATCACCATCATTTCCTCGCCGCTGGAACGGCTGCGTGGATCGATCAAAAATGAACTGCGGTGTTTGGAGTTTACCAGGCGTTTTAGGGCTTTTGTCGGGAAAAATACATCGGCGTCCATGATTAGACAGTTTTCGTCAAGCTCATGGGACGCAGCGAAAAGCGAAAGCAAACTGCCTTTGGCGTATGCCGTATTTTCGATAAAGCGAATCGAAAGTCCATGGCCTTTTTTTGCGCATTCGTGCAAGATTTTTTCTTTTCGGTGGCCTACGACGATTGCCACCTCACGGAGTCCGAGTGAGCGGAAGGAGGTCAGGTAACGCGAAAGAAGGTTTTCCCCCCGCGTGCCAAGCGGGACAAGGCATTTGGGGCACTGCGCGGTGCCCCGGCCAAAACGCCGTCCTCGCCCGGCAGCCAGCAGAATAACCTTCATAAGTTTACGCGCCCGTTGGGATATCGTCGGCTTGTTGCATGGCCTGCATTTCTTCCGGAAGAGCCTGCCGCGTCGAGGGTGGTGTCGTGGGGTTTTTTGGAATATCCAACGCTTGTCCTTTTTGCAGTTCAAAAGTCCTGGATGAGGTCTTATCCGTGATTTCGACAGTACCTTCACGGACCGCGAACGTGGTGATGGGATGGTCATTTCCAGGGGAGCCATGTTTTACCCGGCCCCAAAACTGAGTGCCACGTACCGTGGCGACGGCGGTAGGGGTTTCCAATTTAAACACGGAGTCTTTGGGCAGTTTTTTAAGGTTTAAAATCACATTGCCTTCAAAAACTGATAAGGACATGCTTTCTTTTTTCCAGCCCACGATTTCTAATTTTGTCTTTGCCAGTACTCGGCAGCCGGCAAGCCCGTTCATGGACATATCCGCCGTACAATCAAGACTTGTTTGCAGCGTGTCACCCTTTTTTAAAATGTCGTTTTCTTTGACAGGCGTCATTTGCCCATCGCGTATGACTTGCACATCTCCTAATACTTTATTCACTATGCAGCCCTCAGCCGCGAAAACGACATGGCATTCGAAAGTCCCCAACAATAAAACCCATAAAAAAATATTTTTCCGCATCTATTCCTCCTCCGAATGACAAGCAGTATAGCATGATTTAATTTGACTTGCGACCGGGGCGGCTTTACCCTATGAAAATAGAGGCATTGTATAATGAACGGTTCTGATTCTACTGAAAACCTTCAAGACAAAGTGCGCCGGCTTGAAGCCGAACTTGTGGAAACTCGTCATAAACTGCAGGACAGCGGCATAGAGCTCGAGGCCAATGAAGGCCTGCTGCGCTTGGCGATGGACGATATGCGGAGGATTTATGAGGATCTCTTACAGTCCCAAAGCCAGCTGATGCAATCGGACAAACTCGCGACCATCGGCCTATTGTCTGCCGGCATTGTTCATGAAATCAACAACCCTCTATCCGCCGTGAAACTCGCTTTTTCTCTTTTGGGTTCGCAAATAATGACTTTAAAAAAACGTCTTCGCGGCAACCCTTTGGTTTCAAATTCCAAAGAGGGCAAGTTGATTAGAGATATGGAAGAATACGTTCAACAAGGGCTCAACTGCGCGGAAAATATGTCCAAAATCGTCACAAGCATTCGCATGTTTTCACGTGCGGATAAAGGTTTTTTGGCGCCCGAGAACATCAACGACGTTATCGACAATGTTATCAGCGTGGTTTGGAATGCGGTGAAAAATAAAGTACAGATCAACAAAGAATACGGCGACCTTTTGCCGACGCATTGCAATGCGCAACAGTTGGGGCAGGTGTTTTTAAATCTTCTGGTGAACGCCTCACAGGCGATGGGCAAGCAGGGCGTGATCACCATTCATACCTCGCACGATGGAAAAAATATTCACGTGAAAATCAGCGACACCGGCTGCGGCATGCCTCAAGAAGTGATGGATAAAATATTCCAACCTTTTTTTACCACCAAAGACGCCGAGGAGGGTACGGGCCTGGGACTTAGCATTACGTACGACATCGTCAAAAAGCATAAGGGGAGCATCGCGGTAGAAAGCGTAGTCGGCAAAGGAACGACATTCATTGTCTCGCTACCCATTATTTGAAGCAGCTTCTGTTGCTACCGCAAATAAATACTTTGTAAAAATCGCGTGTTTTTTTTCGGTATTTTTTTTGTTCGTTATTCTCATTCGTCCTTTGTTCGCTGAAACCCGGTCATCGATTCCTTGGGATTCCCCGAAGAAAGTGGGTGAAACCACCGTTTTTTTTGGCGAAAATGAATCCGCGGCCCATCCCGAGCTTGTCGAGCCCCAACCGGGCGATAAAAGTTACCCTTGGTATCTTCTCGAGATGGGAAACAATTTTTTACTTGCAGGGCATCTTGAAAAAGCGGCCGCGGCCTTTTCCAAATGCTATGAAGTGGGCGGCCCGACCCGTGTGTTGAGCGGATTTAAATTGATCGAAGCCGACGAAAAGCTTGGCCGTTTGGATGAGGCGCTGCTAGCACTTGAAGACATGAAGCAAAAATATCTGGCTAGCGCAAAAGAATTTGGGGAGGCCAATCGCATTCGCGCCGAGCTCGAGGACAAAAAAAGACGCGCCGTTCCGGCGCTAAAACCATCCAAGCTAATCGGTCGCCTGTGGCTTCTTCAGCTTTCGCCGCAACGTATGAAATATGTGCTCGAAGCAATGGAAGTTTTAAGAACTCACGGCGTTCCTCTCAAGGAGTTGGCACAGAAATATGCATTCCGTTTGGATGAGTATTTCATTGCGCGTCCCGAGCAGCCGGCCGACAACCCCGCCGAAGCGTTGGCTGCTGTAATTTATGAAGCAGATCCCGAAGCCCGTGTGCCTATCGATCGCTGGCGGCTGAATCCTGATTTGTTGCCGAATGTCCAGGAAATCGCTCCTGAGAGGAATAAGAAAAAATTCACCGGCGCCGAATGGACTTTTTTAACCCACCGTGAAAAAAAGAACTATGTTTTGGGAGCGATGGAGGTGCTAAAAAATCAAAATGTCCCCATGAGCAAATCCGCCTATGCCTACGAATACGTGGTTGACCAGCTTTTTACCGACAAACCCGAGCTTTCGGCCGCTGACAGCGTGGTGACTCTGGCCTCTATTTTGTATAAGACGGAGCCCGAGGCGCGGGAAGTACTGGAAGCCATTCGATTTGACCGGACAATACAAATTGAGTTAGAATGAGGCGTTGTGAAATCTGCCTACAAAAGCCTACTTATTATCGGTATTTTAGCTTCTGGATTAATGGTGAATTGTCCGGATCTTTTTTCTTCGCAGAAAATGCGGACGATGGCCCGCGGCAATGACCTGGAACGGGCCATGTCGGCCAATGAGTCGCTTTTGATACGATTTCAAAATGAAAAAAAGCGACTTCTACAAAGTAAAAACAAAAACAGGGAACAGTATCTTTTAAAAAACAAACTCAAGATTTTGGACAGTAAAATCATCTTTTTGGAAAGTCAACTCAAGCGCACGCATCCTACGAAGGTCAACAAGCAAATTGTTTTGAAAAAAAATCCTATTGTTCCACGTTGGCGGCCGTACGCGAAACCCGAACTGCGCCGCCGCATCTTCTTGGCGATCCTCCGAAAAAAAGTTGAATTGCAGCCGTTGCAAAAATCTTCACTCAGACAGAACCCAGTTTTCTTGACGCTTCCAGAAAAAGGGAACTGGCTACTTTCTGTCGAACCTATTGTGCAGCAACCGATTCAGGCGGCGCCAGCCTCACCCAGACAGGGGCCGGTTTCTGCGGCGCCGGTATCTTTGCCCGAATCCACTGCGCAGCAACCGGTTCAGGTTGCCCGAAAAACCGCCAAAACCGTTCGCGATTGGAAAACAATGTCCCGGGCGGACAAGGAGCTGTACGTCCTGTCGTTGATGGGGAATTTAAGCCGCCGCGATGTTTTTCTTGAGAAAAGCTATAGTTTTTACACCAACGCGATTGACGAAAAGCTAAATAGTGACCCCGCCCTTAAGGATGAGTACGTGCACAAGATTTTGATCGCCAGCGCGTACGAAAGCGAACCGGAGTCGCGCCAAGATATTGAAAAAATCATAAAATAATTTATCGGAAAATTCTTGCCTAATCCTCACGGAAGTGAGGGGATGATTTGTTTGCCCAAGTCCATAAATTCGGTTAGCCCGTTGTCGTGGATCGTGAGCTGGTAGGTTTCAAGCACGCGTAAAAAGGGGTTGTTTCGAGTTTCTTGCGTGGTGGTCAGCAAGATGAGTGGTCTGCCATTCCCGTCGACTTCATAAGCATAATGAGTTTCACTCCCATAACCGTATGCACCGTCAAAGAACGTGGTGGAGAGCGTGGCTCCCACAAAATTTTTTTCATTCAGGGTTGAATAATAATAGGAAGTAATTTGAGAAATATCATGGTTGTTGGACACCTGTTCAAAATCATCCGACGCCAAGAGTCCCGTCGGTGTAAAAAAATAAGAGTGCTGGTACAGCCAGGTATCCGAGTGTAGTAAGTTGCTCTCAAAGGATTTCAAAGAATAAATAAGATCGCTTCCGGCAAGATGAGTTTCAAAGCGAAAAGTCCATGCTTCTGATAAAACAAAAGGGGAGTTTTGAATGTTATCCAAATGGATGGTTTCATTGTCGGCATCAAAAAGCCCGCGGTAGATCCTATCCTCAAATCGGACGATCGCCTGATTGCCAAAACCTACGTCGATAAAAAGATTGTTCAGTCCGGAGATCGATGTAGAAAGTGATTCGGAAAACGGTAAATCGGGTTTTTGCCCTGGTCCCTGAAAAGGCGTGAACGGATTGATTTTGTTGATTGAAAAATAAACCCAAGCCGTGGAAGGCGCGGCTTGTCCGGGACTTGTCCGCCAATCAGGAGTATTTTCGTAGATCTGGACGCCGGACTGATCGGCATAGCGATAGCTCAAGCTGCCGTTTATTTGGATGGCATCCTCCACGTTCCGGCCCAGAAAATAATCCGCTAAACTTTGATAATAAGAGGCTTTTACCGGGTCCTGCCCATAAAAATCTGCGAGCATTTTGTAGACAAGAATCATTTGGTTGGTTCCTTCCACCCATTTGATGCCCGATCGGCCAATCGAGGCAGCGTTGGAGGCGTCGGAAAAATCGAATCCTTTGGCCAAGAAGATATTTCCGCCGAAACTTCCGTCCTCTTGAGCGGCGAAAGTCTGATGGATGGATGACAAAAAGTTGTCTAGGTTGATGCCGAAGTCATTGATCAAAGTGGAAATCCCAACAGCGGTTATCGACCATGACTGCACGTCCAAGCTTTTAACTGTATCCCATTCAAATAATCCGCTATTGGCACTGAAAGTTCCGCCTCTCTTAAAGGTCCCGCTGGAAGCATCCAGCGCTTCCGTCTTAAGCCAATTTTTCAGGGAATTAAACTTTGTTGTAAAAAACTGCGTGTCCTGCTGGCTTAATGTTTGGCTTAAGAGCGCTTTTAAAAGCGCGTAGTAATCCAAATTATTCTCGACTGAATAAATCGTTCCGAAATTCGGAGAGCCGCCCGGATTGTCCGGGCTCATTGCAACACCACCCTGGTGATGGGGAAGTGTCCCGATCCACTTTCCGATACTTGTCGCCAATTCCAGCGCTTTTTGCTTTTCGACCGGCTGCTGTTCCGAAGAAAAATATTGCAGTGCGAACAAAGCAAGCCAGGCATTTTCTCCCAAACCTTTTCGCCACTCGTACCGCTTCCAATTAAAACCGGGATCCACATTGTAAACGGTCCAAAAACCGCTGAAATTAGCGCCTTCCAGCTGCTGCTGGGAATAGAAAAAATCAAATATTTTCTTGGCGCCAACCGTGTCCCCGTGTTTTAGCATCGTGATGCCTGCCAGCGCTTGATCGTAAGTATAGGATTGCGTATTGGCGAGGATTTTCGCCCATTCTTGTTGGATGCCCTCGTGATAAATAAAACCCGGGTCATCTGGGTGACTCACGATAAGCCCCGACGGAGTCGCTTGCTGGTTTTGTGAGAACCAAAGATAGATTTGATCTTTTTGCTCGACCGGCGTCTGTTGAGTTTGAATGAGACCGATCGATTCTGAGGTAAGATTTTTTGAATCAACCAGTGTCTGGGCAGCGTCTTGTCTGCGCAGGGCGCTTTGCGCGTCAAAGAACGCGTAGTCGTCGAGCAATTTTTGCCTAATTTCTTGAAGCGTCAATGCCCAACCCGCATCCCCGGCAAACTGGAAAGCGATGATTAAGAGAATGGTTGCAGTACGAATCCGACGGCTCACGTTTAAAATCTTATTTAATTTATCCATTTTTTATAAAGTTTTAACATATTTAAACATGCTGAAAAAGGTAGACTATATGGCCAAGAGTGTACGCTAATTTTTTTGGGAATACAAACGGTCTGTAGATTTGAAAAATTTAGAGATCACTGTTATTCCATAGGCCGGCGGAACTTTTATTTCGTAATCTTTTGTGAGATAATGCGGTCGCAGAAGATTTTTAAATGAGGAACGCGAAAGAAAGAAGGGGAGAAATATGCCAAATGATAAAAAAATAAAATGGTCGATAGAGGCCGATTATTTTCAAGCTTGTAATTGTGATTACGGATGCCCATGTGAGTTTGAAGCGCCTCCTACCACCGGCTATTGTGAAGGTATGGGGGCTTGGAAAATCAAAAAAGGCCGTTACGGCAACATTTCGCTTAATGGTCTCGGTTTTGGGTTTGTCGCCAAATGGCCGGAAGCCATTCATAAAGGCAACGGGACCGCCGCATTGTTCTTTGATGAAAAGGCCAGTCCGGAGCAGAGGGGTGCGCTGATGCAGATAGCCAGTGGTAAAGCGGGGGGCATGCCTTTTGAGATCATTGTCACCACTTTCTCTAAAGTGCTCGAGCCGCAATACATGCCTTTTAAATTTGAAATAAAAGGCAAAGACAGCCGCGTCCGAATCGGCAAGGCGGTGGAGATGGCTTTTGAGGCGATTAAAAATCCTATGACGAAGTCCAAGGAAAGTATCCGCATCGAGCATGGCACCGGTTTTATTTTTAAAGCGGCGGATGTTGTTTCGGCAAAGGTTTGCAAAGCCCGCGTGGGAGAACTGGATTTTTCCTACCCCGACAAGAATGGTTTTGTCACGAAGGTGAAATACGCCAATTGAAATTAAAATGAAGTCTGCTGGGTCATTCGATCCAGTGCTCAAACGAGATCGCGCGGTCGTTTTTTCTGTTTTGACCGCGTTGTCTTTTTTGGCATGGATCTTTCTGGCTTACCAGGCATGGGGCATGTCCCACATGGACCAAGCGCCCATGCTGATGCCGGATACGCGGTTGTGGCGATTTTCTGACGTTTTTCTTTTGTTTGTGATGTGGTTTATCATGATGATTGCGATGATGGTCCCATCGGCAGCTCCCATGGTGTTGACGTTTGCTTCCGTAAATCGAAAACGGCAAGAAAACGAAAACCCTTTTGTTCCAACTTGGATATTTCTCTCGGGCTATCTTTTGGTTTGGATGGGATTTAGCGTTTTGGCGACGCTCGGGCAATGGGTGTTACATACGAAAGCTTTGTTGTCGACTATGATGGTGAGCACAAACTTTTTCTTTGGCGGTTTGTTGCTGATAGGCGCCGGAGTTTTTCAGCTAACTCCGATGAAAAACACCTGCCTTCAATACTGCCAATCCCCCTTTGATTTTATAATGACCCGTTGGCGGGAAGGAAGGTGGGGCGCATTTTCGATGGGATTGAAACATGGCATTTTTTGCACAGGATGCTGTTGGATGTTGATGGCGCTCTTGTTCGTCGTGGGAGTCATGAACCTGTTTTGGGTTGTATGGATAAGCGTTTTTGTTCTTATAGAAAAAATTTTTTCCAAAGGATTCTGGATCAGCCGGGGGTCGGGATGGCTACTGATAGCGGGTGGAGTATTCATGATATCAAGATATTTTAACCATTTGCCCACGTTTTAGCCCTCGGTTGATTAGCTATGCGAATGAAGCGGGTTAATTCCCATACAAACTCTTATCCTTTTCTCAATTTTTCTAACTGACTCTCCTTGGCGACTGCAATAAATAAGATCATAGAAAACACTATAGATGAGCCCACCGTGCCAAAGTTAATCCCTCCCTTTGCGATAGGCTTAGTAAGAAAATCGCCAAAGGTTGCGCCCAAAGGCCTTGTTAAAACAAATGCCAACCAAAATAACAATGTTTCCGAGACTTTTGTAAAATAGTGCAACAACGCTATAACAATCAGTACCCCAGATATTAAAATCGCGCTGTGTTGAAAGCCAAACCCTAAATTATCCGCCATAAAATCTCCCGCAGCGGTTCCTAAGGTATTTGCGATCAAAAAGGCCACCCAATAAAAAATTTCGACTGATGATTTGGAAACATATTCGACATTAATTGATCCTTCCTTTTTGTACCAAGCCGCAAGAATGACCAATAACATCGTTATTAAAACAGCAGAACCTAAGCCGTAACCAAAACCTAATGTGCGATCAATGAAATCGGACATTGCGGTACCTGCTATAGCGGATGCGGTAAAAGTGAGCCAATAAACTATTGGGTGATAGCCTTTCAAAAAAAGTTTGATCCCGAGCAACACGAGGAATAAGCTCATGAATATCCAGATCGTCTGCGCATACCCGAGCTTAAAGGTCATCGAGAACATATCGGCGCCGGTTTCGCCCAGTGTCGTAGACGTTATTTTAATGACCCAATATAAGAAAATAATGTGCGGAACTCTATTGGTTTTTGTTTTATCCATTATCCTGCCTGTCGAAGAGAGTCGTGCAAAAGACGTGT
>CAZVNB010000020.1:0-28542 GCA_964628355.1 uncultured Planctomycetia bacterium
AACGTTTCTTCGAGCCGTTCTAAATTTTTTTGGGTTTCTTCCACGGTCAATACCGCGGGCAGGTGGGATCAATGTCTTGCGACCAGGCGTCAATGCCGCCGACGAGGTTTTTCACTTTTTTGAAGCCCATTTTCTGCAAAAGCTCGACTGCTTTGGCGCTTCTCCCGCCGAAATGACAGTTCACGACGATTTCCTCCGAGCTGTCCAGCTCATGCACGCGCGCGGGAATATTGCCCAAGGGGATCAGTTTTGCGCCAGGAATACGGTTGATTTGAAATTCGTTCGGTTCGCGCACGTCAATCAGCGTAAATTTTTCCCGCTGGTCCATTTTAGCTTTAAGTTCTTTAACGGTGATTATGGGGATTTCCATGTTGGCTCCGTTGGTTTTGTTCTCCTGTCCGCGCGTGATTCCGCAGAACGCATCATAATCAACCAGTTGTGTGATGGTGGGGTTGTCGCCACACACCGGACATTTTGGGTTGCGGCGAAATTTTACCTCGCGAAAGCTCATCTTGAGCGCATCATACAACATCAAACGCCCGATCAGCGGCTCGCCTTTTTGCAGAATCAATTTCACCACTTCCGTGGCTTGAATCACGCCGATCACACCCGGCAAAATTCCCAGCACACCTCCCTCAGAGCAACTCGGAACCATGCCCGGTGGCGGCGGCTCGGCAAACAGACAGCGGTAGCAAGGCCCTTTACCGGGATAAAAAACGGTGGCTTGTCCATCAAAGCGGAAAATGCTTCCATATACAAACGGTTTTTTCGTGAATACACAGGCATCGTTCACAAGATAGCGCGTTTGAAAATTGTCTGTTCCGTCAAGCAAGATGTCGTAATCTTTTAAAATGCGCATGATATTATCTTTGGTGAGCATTTCATCATAAGTCACAACGCGCACATTAGGATTGATCTGGGCAAGCCGCTCTTTGGCGGATTCGACTTTGGGATGACCCACGCTTTGCGTGCTGTGAATAATTTGGCGCTGAAGATTGGAAAAATCCACTCTATCAAAATCAACCAGGCCCAGCGTTCCCACACCGGCCGCAGCCAGATAAAGCGCCGCCGGTGAGCCGAGACCGCCAGTCCCGATAAGAAGCACTTTGGCGGCTTTGAGCCTCTCCTGCCCCTGGACTCCGACCTCCGGCATGATCAAGTGCCGACTGTAGCGTAGAATCTCATCCTGCGTTAAAGCCATGTTTTCCTCACGAAAAGTTTGATTGTATCATACTACTCAAGCTGGCGTACACTCACCAATAGTGAAACGCAAACTTGATTTCGAGCTCGTCTTTGCCAACCAAATCCAGAATTTCCGGTGGAAGCGGCCCAAAAGATCCCGCGCGCTGGACAGATTCCATGCAGAATGCCGCAAAAAGCGCGCTTCCTTTGCTGTCAATAAGCTGCACAATCTTTACTTCTCCGTTGGCATTCAACTTAAAGCTCACAACAGCATCTGCCGTCTTAAAATCCTTAGGATAGTGGGCCGCAAGGTAAGGAAACCAGGCAATCCAGATTTTCTCTTTCAAATTTTTCATGTACTTGCCCATGCCGGAGCCCGTAGCCTCAAATGAAGTCATGCCGTAAAGTTGCGCGCCGGTTGATTTCATTTTGGATGTTTCAAAAGTGGCGATACGGCTCTGACCGGCCGACTTTTGCGCCGCCGTTTGTTTTGGAGACGACTCTGGCGCGCTGGACGCAGGTTGTTGAGATAGGTCGGCTAGTTTTTCGGAAACTTTTGCAGACAAGCTGGTAGATGATTTAGAAGGCTGTCCTTGTTTCTGTGCCAACTGATCCGCCGGTCCCTGCCTGTCGGCGCGTGGAGCGCTTTGGGCCAACGTTTTATTGCGCGTCTGGTCTTGATTGAGCGCATCGCGATCGGATATTTTTTGGGTTCTAACAGGACGCCGAGCGTGGGTTTTGGCGGGCGCTTCGACAAATTCGAAACTTAAAAAATCCGTACTTTTTTTTGCGATTTTCTTCTGCTCTGCCACCAACGTTTGGTCATAATGCCTGGCGGCGTGATCAAAAGAAAAAAGAATGCTCGCATTAATCAATACCGAAGCTGTGAATGAAACAAGCTCCGCGCGCATGATCACTCCGGCAAAACAGGTGTTTTATTGGGTCGGGGGGCTTTGCTACGACTGGGAATATCCACTTCTACCATTCCTCCTGTCACGATCGATTGACAACCCAAACGGTAAGGCATTTTTAAATCGAAAGAATCCAGCACCTGGGCTTCCATGTCATCCATTTTGGAAAGGTGTTCGGCGCCTTTCAACACCAACACCCGGCAGGTGCTGCACGAACAGTTGCCCCCACAAGTGTGGTAAATAGGAATATCATGTTTCAAAGCGGCCTCGAGAATGGAAGTTCCTTTTTCAACTTCGACAGTGCGATTTTCGTTTTTAAAAAAAATCTTAGGCATGGCTCAGAAAATCCAGCACCTCTTCCACATGGCCTTCCGGTTTGACCTTTTCATAAATTTTCTCGATTTTTCCGTCTTTGCCGATAATAAACGTCGTGCGCGCAACGCCCATGTACTCTTTGCCATACATGCTCTTTTTCACCCAGACGCCGTAGGCCTTGCAAACTTCCTTGTCCGTGTCGCTAAGAAGAACAAAGGGTAGTTTAAATTTATCAACAAATTTATCATGCGACTTTAAATCATCGGGACTGACTCCCAGCACCCGGGCGCCCTGTTTGTCGACGCTTTTGATCTTGTCACGAAACCCGCATGCCTGCACCGTGCAACCCGGCGTGTCGTCTTTGGGATAGAAGTACAACACGACGCGATTTTTGTTTTTGTAATCTGCTAGAGATATTTCTTTTCCCTCACTGGAAGGCAACGTAAATTCGGGCGCCTTGGTCCCTTGTTTTGGAATTGCCATTATTCATCCTCCTGTGGCCATGCGGTGATTTCTAGTTTATTCCCGTCAGGGTCCAAAAAGTACAAAGACCAAGACTTTTCACGTTTTTTTGAAAAAGCAATGGGGATCTCCCGGGATTTTACCTCTTCGACGATCCGATCAAAATCCTTGGTGTGCACGCGGAATGAAAAATGATTCCCGCCCAGCCCCCCGTCTTGTAAAAAATGTCTATGCCCGCCGCTGTCTCCTTGAATCAAACCCACCAGAGCCCCGCCGCAATCCAAAAAATATTCCGTGCCAGGCTTTTGATGCTCGCGCTGGCTGATATTAAGACCCAGAACATCGGTGTAAAACTTAAGCGACTTTTCCAAATCGCTGACACTGAGAGCCACATGGTCGATGCCGAGAACTTTAATCAT
Organism: uncultured Planctomycetia bacterium; assembly: GCA_964628355.1. Lineage (GTDB taxonomy): Bacteria > Omnitrophota > Gorgyraeia > 2-02-FULL-51-18 > 2-02-FULL-51-18 > CAZVNB01. Next base: position 3,290 of record CAZVNB010000020.1, read on the forward strand.
CCCACCCTCATAACTTCATCTTTTGCGAGACTTTTCTCTGCTTAAACACGGAATATTCTTTGTATCCGGCCTCCAGCGCCAAAGCTCTTGCCTTGTCATAATCTCGCCCCACATCCTTGGGATCGTGCGAATCCGAAGAAAATGTGATGGGAACATCATGCCCGCGGTAAATTTTTAAAACACCGAGTGAAGGATAAATTTCGTTCACCGGCTTTCGAAGGCCGGAGGTGTTGATTTCCACCGTGACGCCTGATTTTTTAAATACCTCGGCCGTGCGTTCCACTTCCAGCGTTAAATCTTCGCTGGCCCGGTGACCGAATTTTTTCACGAGGTCCGCGTGTCCCATGATGTCAAAAAGACCGGACTCGGCCGACTGGCGTAAAAGTTTGTAATAATCGCGATACACGGTGTTGATATCCTTGTCTCTCCATTTTATTTTTTCCTCCGGGTCATCAAATGCCCAGCGATCGATAAAGTGAACGGAGCCGATCACAAAATCATAGGGGTAGCCGGCGAGCAGCTTTTTGGTTTCTTTCTCAAATCCGGGTATAAAATCAGCCTCCAACCCCAATTTAATGCTGAATTTTTTAAATTTCTTCTGAACTTTTTCAATCATGTCGTGATAAACAGGCAGTTGGCCGTAATTCATGGTGTACCGCGCATCTTCATGCGACACCAGCGGCGCATGATCTGAAAATCCGATTTCCTCAAGACCTACTTGGAGCGCTTGTTGCACATAGTCCGCGGGCTCTCCCACCGCGTGACCGCACAATGGCGTGTGCATGTGATAATCAACCTTTGGCAGCATAAAAATTCCTCAAAAATTCAATACAGATTCAAGCTCTGTCCTCTTATTATTGGACTCCACGCTATCTGTGTTGATAAATCTTGCCGGCGATAGCAGTTGCCTCATCCGTGCATCCGTTTTTTTTTCTAAAATAAGGTCGGCAGCCAGCTGGCCAACCGAAAAACAGGTGGTGACACCATGACCGCCGAGTGCTGCCACCCAATAAAAATTTTTAAGCTTCCCGTCCTGGCCGATCACAAACCGTCCGTCGGGCGCCATCGTGCGCAGCCCCGACTTCACTTCATCGGCACGAACGCGACCCAGCGCAGGTGAAAAGTGCCGCAGTTTTTGATAAAGAACGTCTCGCATGGCCGGATTTATTTTTTCCCGGCGGTCACCCTTTATTTCCGGTGTCTTATCACACGGGCTGAGCATTAATTTGTTTCCAAAAGGTCTAAAATAAAAGTCATGGCTTAAGTCCCATACAAACGGCCAATTTTGGGACAAACGACCGGAGGCTGGTGGCTTGCGGCAAAAAAACAGATGCCTTCGATAAGCGGCCAGTGGGATCGGGACCGCCCCCGCTTTTTGCGCCACCCATTCTGCCCATGCTCCGGCCGCATTGACTATTTTTTTTGAAAACCATTTTTGATTGCCGGAACCAACCAAAAAACCGCCATCCGCCGGATGCACGATCTCAAGAGGGTTGCCTCGGAGTACGAAAACACCCCGTTTTTTTAAATGGCTCAGAAAACCCTGTAAAAGCGCTTGAATATCCACTAGGGCGTCCGTCGGACAAAAAAGCGCGTGATCGAAGTTCCCGTTTTTCAACAGCGGTGTTTTTTTTACGGCGCTGTCTTTGGACAGCCAACGGGACTTAAGCCCCAACATTCGGATCGTCATTTCAATTTTTTTTAGCTGGTGTTTGTCTTCGTCCGTGGACAAAAGAAGCGACCCGTTGCGCCGTAAATCGAGATTGCGCCAGCCTTGTTTTTCGGCGCGACTAAAAAATCGGCGACTTTTTACGGCAAGTTCTGCGATCACCGGGTCCGAAAGCGCCTGTCGCAGCATGCCCGCATTTCGTCCGGAAGCATGCCCGCCAAGGTTTTTTTCCTGTTCCAGCACCACAATCGATTTTTGACCGCTTTTGGCCAAATAGTAAGCCGTTGAAAGGCCGGCAACTCCGCCACCGATGACAAGAATGTCGACTTTACGCATGTTCGCTCACAAAAAAATTCATTAAACGATGCCCTTTTTTCATCACGAAACCGCTAAGCTTGGCGGATTTCTCACAAAATTTCTTGGGGCCTTCTTTTTTTTCTTCGCTCGAGTAAATAAAAAAAGGCACGGGATCGCTTGAATGCGTGCGCGTTTCAACACAGGTATAATGGTCCGGCAGAAGAAGAATTTTATAGGCGCCGAATTTTTTCAGAGCCTTTCGCAAAGTGCCCAACACCAGCCGGTCCACATCTTCGATCGCTTTGATTTTCAACTTTGCGTCACCCATATGACCGGCCTCATCGGTGGATTCGATATGGATCGCGACAAAATCGTTTTTTCTCAGACTGTTCACCGCATACTCGGCCTTTCCAACATAATTGGTGTCAAAGTAGCCTGTCGCGCCCGGAACCCGAATCACGGCCAGTCCCGCATGCATGGCAATTCCTTTTAAAAGATCCACCGCAGTGATAACACCCCCTCGAAAACCAAAACGTTCATAATAAGTTGAAAATTTCGGCGAAAATCCTTGACCCCATAACCAAATCTGGCTTGCCTGTCCCTTGGCCTTTTTGCGCCGGCGACGGTTGACCGGGTGATCTTTGAAAACATCGCGCGAAATATCCATCAACTGATTGAGCAGTTTTCCCGTTTTTTTGCTGGGAAGATATTTTTGATATTCTCGGCCCATGATATCATGCGGCGGCGTGCATCGAACCTTGTCGAGAGCTTTGGCGGCATTTTTGACAATCATGAGATGTCGATAACCCGTTCCTTTGCCTGCGTAAAACCGCACTTTGCCTTTCATCATTTTTCGGACGACACGGTCCAGCGCCTGGATCAATGTTTTTGCTTCCGGAAGCGAAATGTGGTCGGCGCTAAAATCCTTCAAAATTTTTCCTCGAGTCGTCACGAGATTGCATCGAAACGCGAGATCTCCTGGTCCCAGTTTTATGCCATGCACGGTGGCCTCCAGCGGACCACGCCCCGTAAAATACTTCCGCGGGTCGTAGCCAAAAACACTCATGCATCCGATGTCTGTGCCAGGGGCAAAACCGTCCGGAATATTTTGAGTCAAACCCACAACGCCACGGCTGGCGAAATAATCCATATGGGGCGTTCGGGCCACCTCCAATGGCGTTTTGCCATGCAGTTTTTTGATAGGCTTATCCGCCATCCCATCCGGAATTACCAGCACGTACTTCAAAAGGATGTCAATGCCTCCAGCGCCTGCAAAATCTTTTTTTTCTCCGTTTCTAAACGACGAATGCTACAACCCGCGGAATTATGGTGCCCGCCGCCACCAAATTGTTTGGCCACAACCGCTACGTTGATTCCTTTTTTTGATCGCAAACTCACGCGAAAACGTCCCTTCTCGGTCTCACGAAAAAGTGCGGTGACCTTTACGCCCTCGATCGACCTCAAATCATCGGCCACCGAATCCGCATCCGACAATCCTGCGCCGTAACGACGAATATCTTGTTGGCTCACAGCCGCCCAAGCCACAGACCCATCTCTTGAAAATTTTGCCCGTGACACCGCATGACCGGACAGAAGTGCGGTCGAACGGCTTTTCACCCAGTAAGATTCCTCGATCAGATGCTGGATATCCACGCCTTTTTTGACCAAACGCGCGCAAATATCGAAAGTTTTGGCACGAATATTGGAGAATCGAAAAGCCCCCGTATCGATGATAATGGACGTTAAAAGACACGTGGCAATGGCCGGCGTAATTTCAATTTTAAGCGCGCGCAACAGCTCATAAACAATCTCGCCGACCGCGGAGGCTTCGGGGTCCAGCACCTGGATTTTTCCGAACGCATCTCCAAAATCATGATGATCGATCTGAATCGTGCAGGGGGCCCGGAAAAAAGCGGCTCGAAGGGTGCCCAACTGCTTTGGGCTTCCGCAATCCACCGCCAAAGCCACATCCGCTTTTTCGCGGCTTTCGGAACTCACCAGCTCGCTGCCCGGCAAATACTGAAAGCGCGTCGGTACCGCGTCCTGACAAAGCAAACTTACTTTTTTTTCTTTTTGCATAAGCGCCAAGCCTAACGCCAAAAGACAGCCCAGAGTATCGCCGTCCGGATTCACATGGGCTACGATCATGACTTTTTTGGACAAATCAAGCGCCTTGACCGCGGCGGAAATATTTTTTTCGAATTCTATTTTCATATTTTTTTTCTGACTACCTATTTCGTAACTTATTTATATATAATAAGTTATATAATTATTTAGCCTCGAATTTTGGAGGGTGCGACGCCAAAAGACCGAACTATTAGCCTAACAAATGCTCTGGGCTAAATCAAGGAAGATTGGGGATTGTTTACGAAGCAGTCTTGTGTAATTTCAGCGAAATGGAGTTGATGCAATAGCGCTTGCCGGTCGGAGCCGGACCGTCGTCAAACACATGTCCCAGGTGCGAGCCGCACTTGCCGCACAACACCTCGGTGCGATGCATGCCAAGATTGTCGTCCGCTTGCAAGCGGATATTTTTTTTGTCCACCGCTTTCCAAAAACTGGGCCAGCCGGTTCCGGAATCGAATTTGGTCGCGGAACTAAAAAGATCGTTGCCGCAGACCACGCATTGGTACATGCCCTTTTCAGTTTCATGCACATATTGACCACTGAACGGCTTTTCCGTGCCTCCTAGACGGCAGACATGGTACTGCTCGGGCGTCAAAACTTTTTTCAACTCTTCTTCGGACTTCGGCATTTTTTCCATTGGGATCTCCTCTGTGGCAGATAAGAAACAGACATAAAAACATCCCATGATGACCAACAAACCAGAGTAAAGTATTTTTTTCATCCGGCTCTTCCCGTGATGTAATCTTCCGTTCGCTTGTCTTTGGGCCGCGTAAAAACACTCTGCGTCGGGCCGAATTCGATCAGCTCACCCAACAACATGTATCCGGTGTCGTCCGACACGCGCCCCGCTTGCTGCATGTTATGCGTGACTATCACGATGGAGTAATTTTTTTTTAATTCCTGCATCAATTCTTCGATGCGCGCAGTGGACATCGGGTCCAACGCCGAGCAGGGTTCATCCATCAAAAGCACTTCGGGTTTTACCGCCAAAAGACGCGCAATGCATAGCCGCTGTTGTTGTTCCAGCGACAAACGCATGGCGAATGAATCCAGCTTGTCCTTTAACTCGTTCCATAATAACACTGCTTGGAGACATTCTTTTGTAATATCCTGAAGCGCTTCTTTTTGCCGGCCATAGAGATGGTGGATTTTAAGACCGAAAACAATATTTTCAAAAATAGATAATGGAAACGGATTCGGACGCTGAAATACCATGCCCACTTTTTTTCTCAGCTGAAGTAAATCCGTGTCCGGCCGGTAAATATTCCGGCCGGCCAACAACACTTCCCCTTGAGTGCGCGCACCTTCAACAAGGTCATTCATGCGGTTAAACACGCGCAGCAACGTGGACTTTCCGCACCCGGAAGGCCCGATGATGGACGTGATTTTTTTCTCGCTGATCGAACAATTCACGTCTTTTAGCGCATGAAAAGCGCCGTAGTATAAATGAAGTTGTTTTGTTTCGAGAATAGCCGTCATCCGAAACGTCCCGAAATATAATCTTCCGTGCGTTTGTCCTTGGGGGTGGTGAAAATTTTTCCGGTGAAGTCTTCTTCAATTAGTTCGCCCATCAGAAAAAAAGCGGTTTTGTCGCCGACGCGCGCGGCCTGCTTGGTGTTGTTTGTCACCAACACGATCGTGTACTGTTTTTTTAGCTTCACCATGGCATCTTCCACCTTGGCCGTCGAAATGGGATCAAGCGCCGAGCAGGGCTCATCAAATAAAATCACCTCGGGCTTCACGGCCAGCGTGCGCGCCATGCACAACCGCTGCTGCTGGCCTCCGGAAAGTTTGAGCGCGGGTTCGCTCAACCGATCCTTCACTTCGTCCCATAAATACGCGTCTTTGAGCGATCGCTCGGTTGTCTCGGAAAGTATTTTTTTGTCTTTCACGCCCAGTCGCCGCACGCCATACACCACGTTTTCAAACACGCTCATTGGCAGCGGAATCGGCAGCGCAAAAATCACGCCCACTTTGCGGCGCAAAATCACGGGGTCATAATCTCGGTAAATATTTTTTCCGTCCATCAACACTTCTCCCGACATTTGAAAATTGGGTTCGAAATCATTGAGGCGATTGAGCGTTTTGAGAAAGGTGGTTTTCCCGGAATTGGCGGGCCCGATGATGCTCAAAATTTCATGTGTCTGGATATCGAGACTGACATTTTTAAGGCAAACGCTTTTACCGAACGATGCGCCAAGATTTTTCACGCCGATTTTCACCATTTCTTTTTGCTCCGAAAATGGGCCCGGATCGTGACGGCAAGCAGATTCATGACAAGCACGATCGACAGCAAAACCAACGCGGTGCCGTAGCGAATTTTAGAGTCCACATTCGGCACCTGCGTTGAAAGCACATAAAGATGATAGGGAAGCGCCATGACTTGGTCGAATACCGAGTGCGGAAGACGAGGCAGGTAAAAAGCCGCAACGGTAAAAAGAATCGGGGCCGTTTCACCGGCGGCGCGGCCGATGCCCAGAACCGTACCCGTCAAAATGCCGGGAAGCGCATGCGGTAAAACAGCGTGTTTGACAGTCTGCAATTTCGTGGCGCCCAGCGAAAGACTGACCTCGCGAAACGTTTTAGGAACGGAATCCAACGCCTCGCGCGAAGACGTGATGATGACGGGTAAAATCATCAAAGCCAGCGTCAATGAACCTGATAAAATCGAGGCGCCCATCCGGCAAAAGCCCACAAAAAGCGCCAAACCGAACAAACCGAAAACCACCGACGGCACGCCGGCCAGATTGATGATTGCCAGGCGCACAATGCGGTTCATCCTTGTGTCGCGGGCATACTCGCTCAAATAAATGGCCGCGCAAAGCCCGAGCGGCAACGCAAAAAGCACCGCTCCCAACACCAAATAAAATGTCCCTATGATCGCGGGTAAAATTCCGCCTTCCCGCATGCCCGCGCGCGGCATTTCAGTCAAAAACTGCCAAGAAATAGCGCCCGCGCCGTTCTTCACGATCACCACGATGACAAAAGCCGCCGGTAAGATCACCAATAGCGCCGCGAGGAAAAGCAAAAAGAATGCGATATTTTGCGTAGTCTTGGGAGAAATCATTTTTGATTTCGATGCAAAAAAGCATCCGCAGTCATGTTGATGCCGAACGTGATCAAAAACAAAACGATGCCGATGGCGAAAAGCGCAAAATAATGATCGCTGCCCTGCACCGTCTCCCCCATTTCCGCCGCGATCGTCGCCGTGAGCGTGCGCACCGGCGAAAGAATGCCTTTCGGCATCGAGGCGGCATTTCCCGTGATCATCATAACGGCCATTGTCTCACCCACCACGCGACCGATGCCAAGCATCACGGCAGCAACAATCCCGGAGGATGCCGCCGGCAAGACGACACGATAAATCGTCTGCCACTTCGTCGCGCCCAGCGCATAAGCGCCTTCTTTATAGATGCGCGGCACCGAATGCAGGGCGTCTTCGGCGATTGAAACAATGGTGGGCATGGCCATGAACGCAAGAATGACAGATCCGGAAAATGCGGTCAGGCCGGTGGGTAAATGAAAAATCGCCTTCACCCAGGGAACAACGGTCACCAACCCGATAAAACCGAGCACAACACTGGGAATTGCCGCCAGAAGCTCCACGCCTGATTTTAAAATTTCCTTTAGATACCCCGGCGCGACTTCGGCGATGTACACAGCCGCCGCTATACCCAACGGCACGGAAATCAACGCCGCGCCCGCAGTCACCAGCAACGTTCCCAGGATCAGAGGCAGAATCCCGAATGACGGCGGTTCCGAGATCGGGTACCATTTCTGCCCGAACAAGAAATCACCGATTTTTTCAGTTTGGAATAAAAAAACACCCTCTTTTAGGAGGAAGAAGAAAATGAGAGCGACGATAAAGATGGACGCCACGCCGCTGGCTTTAATAACACCTTCCACCAGAGATTCTTTGAAGCGGTGGGATGAATTCATGCTTTTATTTTTGTATCGGCACAAAATCCATTTTAGAAACAAGCGCCTGCCCGGCTAGGGAAAGGATGTAATCCAAAAACTGTTTGACAGCCCCTTGAGGCTCCCCGTTGGTGTAAATAAAAAGCGGCCTTGAAATCGGGTATTTGCCGGAAATGACCGCCTCGATGCCGGGATACACGTATTCCGATTTGTCCTGTTTGGCAATCGAAAGCGCCTGATGGTCTTTGCCGACATAACCCATGCCAAAATAACCGATCGCCGACGCGTTCTGTTTCACTTCATCCGCGATGGCCTGGCTCGACGGCAACAGAAGAGCGTCTGACGAAAATTCTTCCTGTGATTTAGCGTCGCCTTTTCTTAAAACATGCTCTTTAAAATAAACGTGCGTTCCTGAATTGACTTCACGGGATAAAATCACGATTTTGGAATCGCTTCCGCCCACTTCTTTCCAGTTTTTGATTTTGCCGGTAAAAATGCCCGCCAGTTGGTCGAGCGTCAATTGCTTGACCGTATTTTTGGGGTTCACGATTACGGCAAGCCCGTCAAGCGCCACCTTGAATTCTTTTGGGTCTACGTTTTTTTTCCGAGCGAGAATAATTTCCTGGCTTTTGATTTCCCTGGAACTGGCGGCTATTTCACAACTGCCATTGATCAAAGCCGCCATTCCGGTGCCCGAGCCGCCTCCCGTCACCGCGATAAACAGATCCGGTTGCGTTTTCATGAATTCCTCCGCCCAGGATTGGACGAGATTGACCATCGTATCCGAACCTTTGACTTGCAACGAATTGGTGTTTTTGGCAAAACTGGAAGTTAAAACCAAAGGCATTCCTAAAACGCCAAGCGCGACAACTAAAACTGTGGTTTTTTTGAGCATTTTGAGCATTTTGAGCATGAGGCCCTCTTTTTAAAAACGGTTTTATTTTAAAAGTCTATTATGAAGAAATTGTGAAGTTTTAACCAAAACTTAACTAGATTTTAAGCCACTCTTTTTGTAAACGATGTTTGACGCCACCGTGTTCAGAACTTGTAAACAACGTCAAGTTGCGATCTAAACACGTCTTCATTAGTCGCGTTCTGTAAACCAATCGTCGCATTTCCGTTGAACGGATTAAGCGGCCTTACAAAATAACCGGTCCAATTCAGTGCCACGTTGTCGGTTAAGAGATAGCTCAAACCGACCTTGTGTCCCTTACGATTGGTAAAGCCGTTGGTTCCGGGCCCGCCAAAGTCGCTGTCATTGAAAGCTGCCACCACCGCATTTGCGCCGATTTCGTAGTAGCCGTAGAAGGCTTCCCAGCTTCCTTTTTTCTTGGCTTTGCCAATCTTGAAGCCGGCGCCCCAAGCCGTGTCCGTATCGTGGATGTCGTTACCCAGCGACTGATCGATATCGTCCGTGCCGACATTCGCCGTGTTCAGCGCGTAGTCGTACCACATTGTCACCGGCGTGTCTTTCACAAAAATAGTCACTTCCGGATAAATGTCCAACACACGGAAATTATCCGCTACGATCGAATTCGTGCGAAGGTAGGAGGTGGACGCAGTGTTATTCTTGACCGTGCCAAACCAGTTGGTGTAGTCATAAAAAGAGGTTGCCAAATTTATATCCACCGGCCTGTCCATGCCGAAGTTATACGTCGACCAATTCAGCGTGCCTTGATAACCGAAAAGATTCGCGTCCGTGTCAACAGCCGCGTTTTCGTTGACGATGAATTGCGCCGAAGTCAGTTGCGCGTTGACTTTATTTTCTTCCGTGCTCACCAAATTAAAGTTGGCCTGTTCATAAATACCTTCCGGCGTCACGTCCGCATCCCAAATAATGGTCGTGGAATAACGCAGAAACGGATTGTCGAATTTTCCGGCGCCTACCTTGACACCTTTCAATAAACCATAGTCCTTCAAACCATTCGGCTCATACAGGCCGTAGGCGCGATCGACATTGATGGTTTTAAAATTAAAATAACCGCCGTTGCCCAGCGTCTGGTTTGTCGAATTGGGATCTGTAACACTTCCCGTCGCCAGACGAAACCCGACCTTCCAGTCATCGCCATAATCTTTCTCAAAACCCCACCGCAAGCGAATACGAAACCGATTGCGCGTGCGGTCGGCAGAGGTGCCCGTCGAACCCGCGTCATTATTTTTATCGGAGTATTCGAAGGCTTCGTAACGCAGGCGAAAATCCCCGCCATACTTGGCGCCTTTCATCCACCCAATAGCCTCGCCGATATTGTCTTTGAGGCTTTTCTGGAAATCCGCATCGCTGATTGTGGTACCTAAAGATGTTTGAGGCTGCACCGAAACATTCGGCTGCGGCGTTTCCAAAATCTTGTGCGATTCCAACTGTTGTATGCGCATACTTTGTTGATCAAGAGTCTGTTGCATTTTGGCCATCTGCTGCTTCATGCTTTCCAACATCGACATCATCTGATCCGAGCTGTCGGCATAAACAGGAAGCGCCTGCGCGGTCATTATGACACTCAAGAACAAAACCCACTTTCTCATGTTATTTCCTCCGTTGTGTATAAAATTTCTTCTTATTGAATTTCTGACGAAAGTCTAACGAACACGTATGAAGAATCTATGAATAGAATGTGATTTTTCTGTGAAGTTTTTCGGGGAAGATGAAAAAGCTTATCGGGGCAGTGCTTGCTCAAGTTGTTTCACCAGCTTGGGGGACAACGGGTCCGTCATAGCGCCAAAACGCGCCACGACCTTGCCTTCGGAGTTCAAGAGAAACTTGTTGAAATTCCATTGGATGGGGCCGTTGAAACCGGACTGGGTGGTCAGGTATCGATACAGCGGGTGAATATCCCCGCCTTTCACGCTGATCTTTGAAAACATCGCAAACTCGGTGTTGAACTTAAGCTGACAAAAATCTTTGATCTCGGCGTTGGAACCCGGTTCCTGGGCCATAAAATTATTCGCCGGAAAACCGAGAACCTCAAAACCACGTTCATGGTATTTCTCATAAATTTCTTGCAGAGATTTATATTGCGGCGTAAAACCGCAGCGTGAGGCGGTGTTCACGATCAAAAGAGCTTTTCCTTTATAATCCTTTAGCGATTTTTCCTGGCCATCGATGGTGTTCACTGTAAAAGAATAAACGTTAATCACGTTTCTTTGCGTCACCCCGTAGCGCGTGAACCTCCTCTTCAAATTTCAAAACACCGATTTTCCATAATTTTCCCAAAAAAGGTCCGAACACAAAGCCCAAGGCCGTCAGCAGCGCTCCCACAGAAACAAACGCCAGCACGGAAGTAAAAATCTTTCCCGATGTCGTTTGGGGCGCAAGGGTCCCCACCGGCCCTTGTCCCGTCGCGATCATGCTGGTGAAATAAAAGGAGTCGATGTAAGAAAATTTCTCAAGGGAATGAATGCCCAAAGTGCCCACAACCGTCACGGTCAAAACCAGCCCGAAGGAATATAAACCTCGCTTCCAAGGCGAGTGGTAATGGTGTTTGCGCATGGGGATATCTTAACACAAAGGTTCATTGATTTGCGTCAACCGGTCGTCCTGCGCTAGAATACTTGCATGAAACGCAAGAGTTTAAGTCTCGTCATTTTTTTATTCGTGTTGCTTGGTTTTTTCACGCCTGTCTTTGCTGAAAATATACGCCAAACGCCCGTAGTGAAGGTCATCCAAAAATGCGCGGGGCTTGTGGTCAACATTAGCACGGAACGCACCGTGCTTCTTCAACAAAATCCTTTCTGGGGAACTTACGGCGGCCAATTCGACAGTTTTTTGAACAATAATCTCGATCGATTCAGTCAAACCGTCGGCACCATGAATCTGCAAAGCTTGGGATCGGGAGTCCTTATTTCGAGCAATGGGCTGATTGTCAGCAATGCGCACGTGGTGGGGATGGCGAGTAAAATCTTCGTCACACTCCCCGATGGGCAAACCAAGGAAGCGATTTTAATCGGCACCGACAATGAAAATGATATCGCGCTCATTCAGGTCCATGCGACAACGCCGATGCCTTACATGGAATTAGAGGAAAACCTATTGATCGGTGAAACGGTGGTTTCGATCGGAAACCCGCTGGGCTTGCAGAATTCAGTGTCGGCGGGCATCGTCAGCGGCACGCACCGCACCTTCACCGCCAATCCTCCCACGCACGTGTTCAAAGACCTAATTCAGACCGATGCATCGATCAATCCCGGTTCCAGCGGCGGGGCGCTGATTGATTTAGAAGGAAAGCTGGTGGGTATTAATTTTGCGGTGGTTCAAAACGCACAAGGGCTTGGGTTTGCCGTTCCCGCAGAGAAAATTAAAAGAATGCTCGCCGAATACGAAAAAATCAGGCCGGACAGGAAAAAGACCGTCTCGAATTAATTTTGATCTACCGCGGTGAATGTTTTTTTTGATTTTTATACCGCTGCCGGGCCTCGCGGATCACCTTCAGCGCCGATGGAAGTCCTTCCCAACCGTCGACTTTCACCGTTTTCATTTCAAGGTCTTTGTAAATAGTGAAAAAATGGTTGATTTCTTTCAGAAGATGCGGCGGTATCTCGGATAAATCGTGGATGTGGTTCCAGAGAGGGTCCTTTATCGGAACGCATAGAATTTTATCATCCTCGCCCTTCTCGTCCCACATTTTAAAAAGCCCGATGGGTTTAGACTCGATAATGCAGCCAGGGAACGTCGGCTCCCAGACCAGCACCAGCGCATCCAGCGGATCGCCGTCCAATGCCAGCGTTTCGGGAATATAACCATAATCACTGGGATAATGCACCGACGAAAAAAGCATGCGGTCGAATACAAACGCTTTTCTCTTTTTGTCATACTCATATTTGTTACGACAACCCTTCGGAATTTCGACGATCACCGTCACCATTTCTTGATTTTTTTGAAAAACAGCCATATTATTTTTACACGCTCCCTTTTATTTTATCGTTGCCGCCTACTCCAGAAAAAAATACAAACAAATGCGCCTTCTGCAATCAATGAAGCCACTCCCAGCGGTTCCAACCATGCGTCCGGCTCGGCAGGGATTTGTGGCAACCCCACGGTACGGCTGGCTACATATCCGGCCACTGAAGCAACCGCAATAAACAGTCCCAGATACCAACCCCAGCTTTTATTTTGGTAGATGCCATAAGCCGCGATGAGGACACCTACGCCGTTGGCATAAAAAAGCCATCCTTTATAGGCAGCTTCCGTAAGGCTGTCGGGCGCATTGATCACATGAATAAGCCCGATGGCCAACACACAGACAATTCCAAACCACATCGGCATTGCAGGCATTTTATTTTTGGATGTATTCATGATACTCATGGAAATATTCTATGCTTATACGCGCGCCTGCTTCATTTTTTCGTAACGTTCCCGGGCTTCCAGCGTGTAGGCATGCTTTGGACCATAGGCCTTCTCCAGCAGTCGAATCGCGCGAAGGGAGTATGGATCGGCCTTTTGGTAATTTTTGCGCGAATCATAAAACATCGCGAGATTATTGAGCGGCAACGCGAGATCCGGATGATCGTACCCAAAAAGTTTCTCGGAAACAGTCAGCGCGCGCTTGTACAGCGGTTCGGCGGCAGAATAGTGTTTCGTTTTCTTATAAAGCATCGCAAGATTATTGAGCGCCAGCACGGACTCCCGGGACTCCGCGCCATATTCGGACTCAGCCGCATCGCGCGCTTTTTGCGCCACGGGAATCGCTTTAGTGTACATTTTCTTCTGGTACATATGGATAACCTGCAGATTCAGATCCGCCCAGTTGGAGCCGGCGGCAATCGCTGCGCCATTAAAAGAAAACAAAACTACCGTCGCCGCAAGCCATATTCGTTTCATGGACACTCTCCTATTCTTCAAATCTGCACCCACAGACATTGCATTCATAAACGCTCATCTCATAATGAGGTTCCACAAAGCGAGTGTTCGTGCTATTGCATTTTGGACACTGAACTGCGGCTTCCCAATCGGACATGCTAATTTTTTGACCGACCTTTGGAAAAGCAATTCTTGACAAAAACCTTCGCGAGTTCTTCGGCGACAAGAGGAATACTTTCATTCCGGGGCATGGGCTTTTTGGTAACAGTGGCCATCGTGTGATCTTTCCAAAGTTGCTTTTTAGATTTAACCTCTATGACAGCCATATCGGCCTGTAAACGCGCGTAATCTTCGACCGTCGCCAGATCGTACGCACTGGCCGCAGCACCCATAAGCATGTCCACGGGATCATGATCCGTCCACATAAATTCTTTCACCTCCGTATCCACCAAAATGTCGGCACCGGCGGGATCTTGTGTAATCTGAAAAGTGATGCTCTTGCGCTTTTTCAACGCCTCTTCTATTTTTATCTTGATTAATTTGGCGTCCACTTCGTGTCCTTGGGTGGAGTCCTTGACATCGGCCACATAAACGACCAAGGTTTTGTCATGGAATAACAGATAAAGATTTCCGGTCATCGAAGCAAAAACGGAAGTGGCGAACAACAAAGAAAGGATTAAGGAAAATAAAATCCAATCTGACTTAGAGGGCATCATCTCTTTGTTTCGTAACGCAAAGCCGCCCACAAATAAAACAGTCTGCGACTAGCGTCCCTTTGATTAATACTTAAATTTGGTCACGAGCGCATTCAGTTCCGTCGCCACCTGGGCAAGATCTTTGGATAACGCTTGCATGTTGGCAGCACCCCGCGAGGTGCCCTGAGCGGCTTTGGCTACGCTTAAAATATTTTCCACAATATGGGAATTGCCTCTGGCCACTTCGCTTACGTTGCGGCCAATCTCATTGGTCGTGGACGATTGTTCTTCGACGGCGCTGGCGATCGAAGCTTGGATTTCATTGATCTGCGCGACGATCTGACCGATTTCATTGATGGCCTTGACGGATTCTTCGGTGTCTTTTTGTATCGCCTCGATCTTGATACGAATCTGCTCAGTGGCAGTGGCAGTCCCTTTGGCCAATTCTTTTACTTCGTTGGCCACCACCGCGAACCCCTTGCCCGCTTCACCGGCTCGAGCTGCTTCGATCGTAGCATTCAAAGCCAATAGATTGGTCTGCTCCGCGATGGAGTTGATCACTTTGATGACATTACCGATTTCAAGACTGCTTTCTCCCAATTTAGCCACGACATCATTGGTCGCGTGCGCTGTTTTCACGGCTCGCGTAGCCACCATTGCGGCCTGGCTGGCATTTTTTGCCACTTCTTTGATGCTGGCGGACATTTCTTCGACGCTGGCGGAACCTGTTTGAGCATTTTTGCTGACTTCTTCGGCTGAGGCTGAAACGCCATTGACTTGCGTGGCAGCCTCATCGGCGGTAGCTGCCATTTGTTCACTCACCTGCAAGAGTTCTTTAGCCGAACCTGACAGAGTCTTAGCGCTGCCGGCGATCGTAGCAATACTTTCACCGATGCCCTTTGCGGCTTTGTTCAAAGCCTTGGCCATTTGCCCGATTTCATCGGTGGAGGTGATGTCAAGTCGTTGGGTGAGATCTCCTTCGGCAAGGGCCAAGAGAACTTTAGCCGTATTGGCCAAAGGTCGAGAAATGCTCCGAGCGACAAAAAATGAAACGCCCAAAGATAAAAAAACAGCTAAAAAAATGATGACTAAAATTCGCTTTTGCAGGCCCAAAATTGGCTCAAAAGCTTTATGAGCGTCTTGGAAAACCAGAGCACTCCAAGAAAGACCTTTGTAACTCCGATGACCATGGGAAGAAGAGTAGCCGACCAAATCCAAATCTTGGTACAGTCCCTTTTCGATAAGGTAACCTTCCTTTCCCTTGGTCGCCAGTGCCGCCGACTGTAGATGATCCCGGACAAGGTTTGTCGCCATAATCAGTTCCTTCTCATCAAAATAGGGCTGCGTAAGAACATCGCCGTTCTGATTGATTAAAAGAGCATAGGCGGAACGGCTCTGCTCTTTGCTTCCCATAATCGGAAGAGAATTGACCAGTTCCATGACTTCAGACCAATTGTAAAAAGCAACAACCATTCCAAGCGCGGAAGAGTTTCCTTGCCCAGTGGCGGCGGACTCAGAGCCGGCCGAAATGATAGGGACAGCGATCAGAATGCTGTAACCTCCGGATTTTTGACGCAGGGCAAGATCTTCCACTACCGCCTGACTGGATCCCAACACTTTCTTAAACCATGGCTCGGTGGCCACACTTGTGCCTTTGAAGCGATTGCGGGTATCGGCAACGATTTCGCCACTGGAGTTGACGCACAAAATCTCAGAGTAAAAGCCGTACCGTTTTTTTGCCTCAGAAAGAAATTGATGGATGCGATCTTGTGACTCAGTGGACGAAAGATCCTGAAACACCGGTTCAGACACCCAAGCTTTGACGTTCTCTAGACGTTCGGAGAGCATTTGGTCGATCTGACCCATTACCTGCGTAGCCTGCCTCTGCAAGCTTAAACCAATATGACTTTCAAGCAACTGGCGAGAGTATTGGTAGCTCAAAAAACCGGCTAAAAAAAGAGGGGTAATCACCAACACCTGGAATATAAAAATAAGTTTCTTTCGAATAGACCAGGTGATCATGCGCCCTTTTTCAATTCCTGAGCGGGTAGTTTTTGTCTTCGGGACGAAGACCATTTACCGTCAATACCTTGACCGTCGAATCTAGTTCCTTGACATCCACATAACTAATGGCGTTTGGCGTACGGGCAACCATGCGTTTGGCGGATAGGTCGGTTTTTTGGGTCAATGTTTTAAAAGGAATGGGATCACCGGACAGAATAAACTCCTTGTCAGGCTCAGAGCCGAGCGCCTTTCGGTAAAACAGCTGCCGTGATGTGGACTCAGCAGGCCGATTGATCACAAAAATATCCGAGCCGTCTTTCCAGCGTGTTTTATTCCCCTGATAAATCTGCGCTAGCTCTTGGGAAGATATATCGCTTTGTTCATTTTCAATATTAATCATAACAGCCACTGTCTCGGCGTAAGCCGAAGAAAGCCCAAGTGTGCCTGCAACCACAACCACTGCTAAGAAAAATAGTTTACGCATGTCAAGAAACGTCAAAAAGAGGCCGCGACTGAACCGATGAAGCCATCGGCATTTCCACGCTCAAGCGCCTCGTTTCTTGTCTGATTATTTTGGTATTCAAACTTGAAAACCCATGTTTTTACCGGCCGGTAGTTGATTCCGATCGTCCAGCGTCTCTCAATGTTATCCCCGAAGTCCGCGTCCCCATCATCCGCAATATTTACATGGTCATAACGACCAGCTAGCGTAAAAGTCGGGTCTTTAAATCCGCGTCCCAAGAAGGTTTGATTGAGTGCATCAAACCAAAAATGGTAGCGTAATTCCGTATAGACCCCGCTCATGTCAGGGGGAACAGCGATGGTTGTCAAATCACCTCCTGAAGTGGTTTCAAAACCATTTTGAAGGCCAAAAGAGGCCCATTCTCCCACTAGTTCAAAGGGACCTTTTTCAAAATGCCAATCCACATCAAACCCAGTGATGTTGTGACCAGCCGTATCGTAAGCGCCTCGATACCCGCTCAACCCAACTTCTTGGTGCGTCCAGGGACTGATACCCAGGCGTCCCACGACAGCCTTGTTGTTATTATTGTCTCCGCCAAAAGCTCCACTAGCATCACGGAGCCCTCGGTCCGTGAAAACGGACGTCAAACCGTTCACAAAAAAAGCTTGGTAATTTAGATTGAGGTCCTTCAATCCAGCCCAAGACAGTCGTTCCCCGAGAGAAGCCTGGCCTGTAAAACCGGCTCCACCCTCAGGCCAGGCCGTCGGAACCACCCGCCTGACAACAATCGGCCGGTCGGTTAATTCCTGCAACACGTCGAAAGACTCTAAATTGAATCGGCCAAAAGGAACAAGCACAACTCCAAAACGTGGTTTAAAAAAGTCGCTCACATAGTACTCAAGCCACCCCTGCTCTACCTCGACTTCCCCTTGGCGATTGCCGGCGCTGGTTGAATTTGTCCGCTCTAACTCAAGTTCTGCGAATCCGGTCAAGCGATCATTAAGCTTGGCTTTGGCCAAAAATTCCACATTTCTAGCATCGAAACCGGAGTGGGTTGTTTTGAAATTCTCCGCTTCAAACGTGACATACATATGCATCTCAACTTTTTCCCGCAGCTCCTTGGCCAATTGGTCTTGCCGGTCTCCCAACTCCACGACTTGCTCTTCCAGCTGACTGGTCTGGCTTCCAGAAGTTCCCTGGGTGCCAGGAGTCCCCTGGACAGCCTTTGCAGCCAATTTGGTTTCTAAAATTTCAAGTCGGCCTAGAAGGCTCGCCATTTCTTTCTGGTGGCGCTCTTCCATCGCCTTGGTCTGGGCTTTGAGATCTGAAATTTCATCTGCCCATGCGACCTGTGTAAAACAAAATCCAAAACCGATAAATACGAACAAGCATAACCAAGCTTTTTTCATCGCATCTCCTTTTTCCACTTCCAAAAATCATCCTTGCGCGTTATTTTATAAAAATAAACACTTTTACAATAACTTCTATCAATTTCCATAAAGTCTAGCAAAATTTTCTATACCTTGTCAATAAAACTTTTATACCTCTATTTTTTACCTCTATTTTTTACCTCTATTTTTTTGATAGTGCGGTTGGCAGAAAACACCTCGCTAAATGGTGGGCAGGGAAGGATTCGGCGCCCTACACTGCGCAGTCCTTCGCCGCCTCCAGAGCGGCTCGGCTGTGCTCGTTCCGGGTCGGCCACTCGCACCGACGTTGGATTTGCGACGCCACTTTGTGTGGCGTCGCGTTTATCGACAGGGCGTCGGCGCTCACTTCGAATCCTAACTTACCATTTTTAGCAAAAGAAGCTCGTATGCAAGGCGCGACTCCCGCGCCCGAGGAGGCGTACCAAAAGGTACGTTGACGAAGGGCGTGCGGAGAAGCAACGCCGCAGACGAGCTTCTTTTGCTAAAAATGTTGGGCAGGGAAGGATTCGAACCTTCGAAGGCAAAGCCAGCAGATTTACAGTCTGCCCCATTTGGCCACTTTGGTACCTGCCCGTCATCTCCAGGCCGTGATCTCTTGATCGCGGCACGTCGGTCGGGGCTACGGAAACCCCGTCATCTCCAGCTGGAGGTCGGGATCGAACCGACGACCTACGGTTTACAAAACCGTTGCTCTACCAGCTGAGCTACTCCAGCAAAATTTATTGCCTTACACATTCAAGCTAGGTTGCGAAGCGACAATCCTCAAGATTGGCGCGGAGTGCCGCAATCAGTGGAATTGCGGCCTCTACCAGCTGAGCTACTCCAGCAAAACTTATTGCCTTACACTTTCGATCTAAGTTGCGAAGCACCGGTCCTCAAGATCGGTGCGGAGTGCCGCAATCTGTGAGATTGCGGCCTCTACCAGCTGAGCTACTCCAGCAAAATTTATGAGCGACTCGTGAAGGCACGCGGTAAAGCGCCGATCAAGTCACTCGGCATGAGCGAGAGTTCGCCTTTTTCGCGAACAGCCAAGTCGCCTGCTTTTCCGTGAAAGTAAACGGCCCAAGCCGCCGCGTGGAAAAGATCAAGTCCCTGCGCCACAAAAGCTGCAATAACGCCGGTGAGCACATCGCCTGAACCGCCCTTGGCCATCCCCGGATTTCCGGTAAAATTGCGGTACAGTTTCTGGCGATCCGCCACAATTGTCCGATGACCTTTTAACACGAGCACCACATCATAAAACCTGGAAAGTTTTTTTGCAAGCGCCGACCGCTCGGATTCTTTTACCGGCCATCTTAAGGCAAACAATCTTTCAAATTCACCGCGATGCGGCGTCAAAATAAGTCGCGCGCGATGCATTTTAAGTTTCTTGCTATGGCCTTTGAAACAATTCAGGCCGTCGGCGTCCAGCACCACGGGAATGGGTGAAACCTGCACAATTTTTTGCACAAGCTTGGCAGTGTCCGCATCATGGGAAAGTCCCGGCCCAATGGCTAGGCAATTGACTCGACGCGTTCGTAGGAATGAAATAATCTTGGGATACGCCGCAAAACTCAGCATTCCCCGTCTGTTTTGGGAAACAGCCAAGCACATTAATTCGGGAATATTTTTTTTCGCATAAACGTTTCCAAGCGCCTTGGGAACGCCGAGCGTCACCAGACCTGCGCCGGACATCAAACAAGCCTCTCCCGCCAGCCGCGCAGCACCGGTCATACCCGGAGAACCGGCCAGAATGAGCACATGCCCGAAGCTATTTTTGTCGACGTTCTTTTTTCTGGGAATCAGCCCAAACCTGGAGGTGACGGGGCTATCCGTAGCCCCGACCGACGTGCCGCGATCAAGAGATTGCGGCCGGGAAAAATTTAAAATAGGAGCGGTCTTCATTTCCGGAAAATAAGCATGGCCGAAGCCACGGCATAATTTTCGGTGTGAGACAAACTCACGACGGCGCCGTGGATGTTTCTTTTTTTGCGGGAAACTTCCGCTTCTTTATGCCAGCGCACCATGGGCTTTCCGTTGGCGTCGTTCAAAATCTCGATGTTTTTCCAGCCCACAAAATTTGTTTCCACCTCGCCCAACGCCTTAAAAATGGCTTCTTTGGCGGCAAATCGCGCCGCCAGGTGCTGGTAAGGGAATTTTTTTCCGAACGCATAATTCAACTCGCGCGGCGTGTACACTTTGTTCAAAAAAGGTTTGCCCCATTTTTTTGAAACTTTCTCAAGACGCCTGATCTCGACGATATCGATACCAATGGCGCTGGAGATGACGGGGTTATCCGTAGCCCCGACCGACGTGCCGCGATCAAAAGATTGCGGGCTGGAGATGACGGGGTTATCCGTAGCCCCGACCGACGTGCCGCGATCAAAAGATTGCGGCCTGGAGATGAGTTTTGCGCGTTTCATGGTTTTCTGGAGATGACGGGGTTATCCGTAGCCCCGACCGACGTGCCGCGATCAAAAGATTGCGGCATTGAAACAAGCTTCAACATTTCGCGCACGGCCTTCTCGAAACCCACCCAAAGCGCGCGCGTGACAATGGAGTAGCCGATATTCAGCTCTTCAATGGCACGGATTTTGCAAATGGCGCTGACATTTTCGTAGTCCAACCCATGCCCAGCATAAACATGCAGAGGAATTTTTTTTGCGAAATCAGCGGATTTTTTAAGCCGCTCAAGCTCGCGCTGGAAACCCGGCCCGTTTTTTTGATTCGAATAGTCGCCGGTGTGAAACTCCACGGCATCGGCGCCCAGCGCTTTGGCTTTTTCTACCTGCCGCAAATTGGGGTCGATAAACAAGCTGACTTCAATCCCTTGCTCCTTCAAACTTCTTATCGAACGTAGAATCGCGTTTGTTTTTTGGAATAAATTCAACCCTCCCTCGGTGGTTTTCTCCTGCCTTTTTTCAGGAACCAAGGTCACCTGCGCGGGACAAAGCCGCGCAGCCAGTCCAACAATTGCGGGAGCAATCGACATTTCGAGATTGAGATGAATGGGGACTTCTTTTTTTACGCGGAAAAGATCCTGATCTTGAATATGACGCCTGTCCTCGCGCAAATGCATGACCACCGAATGCGCGCCTGCGCGCTTGCAGATTCTAGCCCCTTCCACCGGATCAGGATACACTGAGGAGTCCACCTGCCTGCCGACAGGCAGGCGCGCCTGACGCAGCGTGGCGATGTGGTCGATATTCACCCCCAATTTCAAGACGACTGTCCTGTGGTCCCGGTAGTTCCGGCGAAACCTGACGCGCCCGGTGCGGGCTGTTCAAGAATTTTTTCAACAGGGACCGACACTTCCACATTGTAAGGCTGACCCACCACATGAATGCCGGCCACGCTCTCGATGGGAATTTTTTTAGATACCGTCTTGGTGCTTTCACTGATGTCTACGATGGCCGTCTCGGCGTTCCAAGCATTTTCCAGAAGCGCTTCCGGCCCGATCACCACTACCTGAGTCGGGGAAACGGTCACCTGATCTTCGATGATTCGGTAACCGTCGGGTGGTGTGGTTTCAAGACGCACTTTCACCGGAAGATTTTTTGCGGTAAGCTTGATCAGTTTATACGAAGGGTCGCTGTTGTTGTTTTTCTCGGTGTTATGAATTTCGTTATGAATATAAAAATAAGTGATCAATGCGACCACGAACGCTGCAAGTTTTAGCAGCCACGATCCTTTCAGTAAATTCACGCCGCCCCTCCCTGCGATTTTTTCTTTTTGGATGAAGTTTTTTGCGCCTCATTTTTTTCGATCAAAAGTTCCTTGAGTTTTGCCTCATCGATGTCTTGCAGCACTTTGCCCTGCAGCATCAACGAAATAACGCCGGTTTCCTCGGACACCACGATCACGGCCGCATCCGTTTCTTCGCTAAGCCCCAGTCCCGCGCGGTGCCTTGTGCCGAACACTTTGGATAGTTTTTGGCTTTGCGAAAGAGGGAACAAACAACCCACGGCCGCCACGCGATTGCTCTGAATGATCACTCCGCCATCGTGAAACGGCGTATTGGGCATGAAAATAGTCATCAACAGCTCGGAAGTCAAAAGACCGTCCAGAGGGATACCGCTTTCGATATAAGGTTTGAGACTGACCTCGCGCTCCAACGCGATCAAAGCCCCTACGCGGTTTTTGGACATCGAAATTACGGCTCGGATGATTTCATCGGCAATTTTTTCGTCTTTGATGAAAATTTTAAATAAAGGACTTTGCCCGATGCGCGCCAAACCTCTTCGCAGCTCTGGTTGGAAAATAATCAGAAACCCGATGATGGAAATCTGGAAAAGGTGTGACAAAATCCACCGGATGCTTTTGAGTTCCAAAATTTGAGCGATAAAGAAAAACGCGACAAGAATAAGAATGCCCTTAAGCGCCTGGATCATGCCGCTGTCTTTGATATAAACAAACAGAAGGTAAAACACGAACCAGAAAACCGATATCTCAAATAAAGGCTTCCAATAAATTTGAAGGGAATGAATCCAGTCCATGATTTTTCTACTTTCTCAGTAACTGCGCGCGATCCACCAATGCTACCAACTGCCGATGCGCCGAAACATCATGAACGCGCAGCACATGCGCGCCACGCTGGATCGCCACGGAAGCAGCCGCCAAAGATGCCACAAGTCTTTTCTCGGCTGGCCACGATCTCTTGATCGCGGCACGTCGGTCGGGGCTACGGATAGCCCCTTCATCTCCAGGCCACGATCTCTTGATCGCGGCACGTCGGTCGGGGCTACGGATAGCCCAGTCCTCTCCTGAAATACCCAATAGCTGCCCCAAAAAAGATTTCCTCGAAAGCCCGACAAGCAACGGTTGTTGTAGCGAACTCAGCTCATCCAATCGACTCAGCAACTCTAGGTTATGCTCCGTGCTTTTGCCGAAACCAAATCCAGGGTCCACCATCACTCGATCACCAGGGATCCCGGCTTCCAACGCTTTTTGCACGGCCGTTAACAAATATTTTTTTACAACCGTTACCACATCGCGATAGGACGGCTTTTTTTGCATGGTACTCGGTTTTCCCTGCATGTGCATCAGCACCACGGAAGCCCGGTAGCGCGCAATGAGTTTGGCCATACGCCGGTCTCCTGACAAAGCCGTGATGTCGTTTACAATGCTAGCGCCATGTTCCAGCGCCGACAATGCGACATCATATTTGTGGGTGTCGATAGAAATGGGTATTTTAATTTTTTTCGAAAATCGTTTCAATACCGGAAGGATGCGTCGTATCTCTTCGCGTGAAGTCACCGGTCGCGAACCGGGCCGGGAGGACTCACCGCCCACATCAAGAAAATGGGCGCCCTCGTCCTGCAGGGTCAGCGCTCGCCTTTCGGCCAAAGCCGGGTCGAGAAAACATCCTCCATCACTGAAGGAGTCGGGAGTAACATTCAACACTCCCATAATCTTGGTTTCGCCCCCGAGGCAAAATTTCGCATCGAACGCGTAAAACTCAGTCTTAGGCCTTCTGAATTCCGACAATGCCACGCACCTCTTCGGCGTCCAGCACTTCCCGTTCCAAAAGCGTTTCCGCCAATTTTTTCAGCTGGTCCATGTGGGCCGTCAGCTCACTCATGGCCTTTTGATAGGCCTCGTCGAGTATGCGCTTGACTTCCTGGTCAATCATTTTGGCGGTATCTTCGCTGTAGTTTCTCTCTTCGCCCAGATCCCGTCCGAGGAAAATCTGGTGCTCCCGGCGACCGAAAGTCAAATGGCCCATTCTTTCGCTCATCCCAAATTCGCACACCATACGCCGCGCAATTTGCGTTGCCACTTCCAGGTCATTGTGCGCGCCGGTGGTAATCTCTCCAAAATTGAGCTCCTCTGAGGCCCTTCCTGCCAATAAAACCACCATGCGTCCCCGCAATTCTTCCCTGGAGGTAAGGTAACGGTCTTCGGTGGGCACCTGCATCGTGTAGCCCAACGCCGCGGTGCCCCTGGGAATAATGGACACTTTATGCAAAGGATCTGCGCCCGGCACTAAAAGCGCAAGCAGTGTGTGACCGGATTCATGATAAGCCACTATTCTCTTTTCCTTGTCGGAAATGAGACGGCTTTTTCTTTCGGGGCCCGCCATCACCCGCTCAATCGACGACTGAAGCTCCACCAAACCCACGCCTTCCTTGTTATTGCGTGCAGCCAAAAGCGCGGCTTCGTTGGCAAGATTTGCAAGATCCGCCCCTGAAAAACCGGGCGTCTGACGCGCAATCGATTTTAAATCTACGCCGTCGGCGAGTTTGATATTTTTTGTGTGTACCTTCAAAATTTCTTCCCGACCATTTAAATCCGGTCGATCAATCACGACCTGGCGATCAAAACGTCCTGGACGAAGCAGTGCCGGATCCAACACGTCCGGCCGATTGGTTGCCGCAATTAAAATGATGGCACCACTGGTATTAAACCCATCCATTTCCACCAAAAGCGCATTCAGGGTCTGCTCGCGTTCATCATGTCCGCCGCCGATGCCGGCAAAGCGCTGACGCCCAACCGCATCGATCTCGTCAATAAAAATGATGCAGCCTCGTCCGGTTTGTTTCACGCTTTTTTTGGCTTGATCAAAAAGGTCCCGCACGCGCGAGGCGCCGACACCCACGAACATTTCCACAAAATCAGACCCCGAAATGCTGAAAAAAGGCACATCCGCCTCGCCGCTGACGGCCTTGGCCAGCAATGTTTTTCCCGTTCCCGGAGGTCCCATGAGAAGAACGCCCTTGGGGATTTTTCCTCCAAGCCGCTGGAATTTTTTCGGATCTTTCAAAAATTCAATAATTTCTTTGAGTTCTTCTTTTGCCTCATCCACACCGGCGACATCCTGAAACGTGATGCGGGTGTTGCCTGAAAGCTTTGCCTTGGATTTGCCGAATGCCATGATCCG
>CAZVNB010000021.1:0-6887 GCA_964628355.1 uncultured Planctomycetia bacterium
GGCATGGACGTGAAAACTGTCGAAAAATGGCTTTCGCCCAATTTGAATTACGATGCATGACAACTATTTTCCCATATCATCCAATAGACCGCGGATATCCCCATCCGCCGAGCGCGCGACTTGGCTGCATACGAATAAAATAACCGAAAATTGCCAGCAGTCTTCCGGCCCTGCGATAAGTCCCGTATGCACGTTTTCGCTTTGCTGCAACAGCGCTTTATGATGCTCGATGGCTTTGGAAAGCCCACCTTCGCACACATCGACCGAATAACTTTTATTGTTATATTTTAAGGCCGGAAATTGCACGCCGCGCACCAGAAGAAAACTTTTAAACAAATCCTCGTTTACATGCATTTCTTTTTCGAAATCAAATCCTTCGAATTGCGGCATGTTGTAAGGCAAAACAATGGAGGGTTTTTCCACGAGAACCTCACCGCGTCGCACCACCGTATCTCCCACATTCACCGCGGACTCTGACAGACACACATAAGGCAGATGCGTGACGGAAAAAGTAGAAAGCGGCGATACGCGAGGGCGGACGATTTCGGTTTTTTTTACCGCTTTTTCCCAAGAATCTTGTATGTTCATGAGGCTAATCAAATTCCAGTTTAGGGATAGTCTCTTTGTCGCATTCCTTAAAAAAATGATTTAAATCGCGCACCAATTTCTCCACATTCAGATTCAGCGTTCTGGGCTGGTATTTTTTCAAATATTGCACGGATGTTTTGTGCAGCCCCAAAGCGCCCGATAAAATCCCCCGGTTGTGTTGATAAATCGCAGCGGCCGCCTGGATCACGCCTTTATACAGATCACGGCGAGGATCTTCCCCGGGTGTTTCAAGCCAAAGCGCCTCGATGACTTCATGACACTCAAAAAATTCCTGCCGGTTGAAAAGCTCCAGGCCTTTTTTGAAACGCGGGTCGATCAACGGATCTTTCTTAAATAATCATATCCATACAACCCCGTGTTATGCCCATCCGACCATAAAATTTGTACCGCATAACGACCCACGGGATATATTCCGATTGCCGTCAAGCTCTGTGAAATAGAATCGGGGTTGACCGTGCGTTGGCCCGTGATTTCATTCACGCAGGCCGCGCAGGGACAGAGCAAACGAAGTTCACGCGCCGAATAGACACTTTTTTGACCGTCATTCCACAGGATTTCAATCGTGGGTTGTCCGGGCGGGCTGATGTTCAACGGAATTTTTTTCTTATCGGAGGTGGCATTTATTTTTTCGACCTGCGCGACAACATTCTGGGCAATTTGAATAAAATCTTTGGAGGAAGCACTTTGGGGGTCCGAATGCACCATCGGGTCACCTTCATCCGCCGTTTTACGGATCGCCGTCACAAGTGGAATCCCCCCGAGATAAGGAATGCCTAAAAGTTCAGCCGCTTTCCGTGCCCCACCCGAACCGAAAATTTCTTCACGCGTGCCGCAATGGCCGCAGGCATAATAACTCATATTTTCGATGACTCCCAAAATCGGCGTGTTCAACTTGTCAAACATGACTATCGCCTTCTGCGCCACATTCCAGGCCACATCCTGCGGAGTTGAAACAATCACCGCACCCGTGATCGGAATCGTTTGACACAGTGAAAGTTGGATGTCGCCGGTGCCTGGAGGCAAGTCCACCAGCAAATAATCCAATTCTCCCCAATCCACGGTGCCAAGAAAATCCTGCACCATTTTGTGAAGCATCGGCCCGCGCCAAATCACCGCCTCATTGACCGGCACAAAAAGGCCCATGGAAATCACTTTGAGGCCATATTTTTCGACGGGGACAATGCGGTTATTAGCGAGCACAGGTTTTTCTTTAATCCCCAAAATGGTTGGAATGCTCGGGCCGTAAACATCCGCGTCCATGAGGCCGACTTTGGCGCCGTTTTTGGCCAGGGCCAGGGCGAGATTCGCGCTGACAGTGGATTTGCCGACACCGCCCTTGCCGCTTGCCACCGCCACGATTTCTTTGACTTGCGGGATCAATCTCTGCTTGGCAGACATCATCGGCGCAGACGCTTGGCTACTCACGAAACCTCATTCTTCCAATCCAAACCTTGGTTTTTCAATGCGCGCGATACTTTCCTCTTTGTGATGGCGTTCATCGACGCCAATATTGCGGAATAAGTCCGCAACGTTTTGGAAATCACCGTAATCATTCTTGAAATCGCTTTCAAAGGGCTCGTGCTCGAACGCAGGGTTTTCCTTCACAAATTGCATGTACTCGTGTTCGGCATGATCTTCGAAATCAGCGTTCAGAGCATAACTCCACGAAGGCCGGAGCACGTACAAAAGCCAGCTCACATGATAATAAAAAAACGCCATAAACTGCGGGACAATCAGATAAATAAAAAAATTCTCGCGGATGTTTTTTTTCTGTGCCATCTCTTCGAGTATCAAAAGATGCCACTGCTCATTGTCCTGCTGGCTGCGGCTCTCCTGGATAAAATCATAAATGCGCCGCGCAAAATTGGGCGCTTTGTACGTGTGCGTCATCGCGATGTATGCCACGTGTTCCCAGGATTGATACGGAACGCGCGCGATAATTTCGAGCACCTTGAATTTAGACAGCGTCCTTTTCTTGCCGTACACCACGTCCATGAATGTAAAAAGAAGCTTGCCGAGCAGCCCATATTTCCGTCGCGGCCTGCCGAGCGTTTGCTGTTGTTCATTTTTTAAGTTCAACGTGTCCGTCAACATACTTCCATTTTACTACAGGAAGCTTTTTACGGGGCAACCATTTAGTCTTGCCATTTTAAAGAACATGTATTATAATTGCGTCATGAATCAAATCAATCAATTTTTCAACCTAAAGTCCATTAAACCAGCGACGGGTGCCGTATGGCAGTCGACGATGGGGCGTCGCCATTATTGTATGGCCAAGCCAGCGGGGCGTGGGTTGACAGGAGATTGGACAGAATAAGCAAGTAAGAAAAACCAAATTTCAATCAACCCACTGACCCAAAAGTCGGTGGGTTTTTTATTTAACCAAAAGGAGGAAGTGATGATTAAAACCATGCCCACTACGGGCGGACAGAGAGTTCGGAAATCTCGTCACCCGTTGAAATTGACGGCGCTTTTGTACCTCAAAGAGGCCTTAGCTCGACAGCAGTATGAAAAATGCGCTGAAATTGTCGCGCTGGCGCAAGAATTCGGTGCAGCCGCTTTCGAGATCCAGGATCTCTTGGAGGATCCAAGACGCAGCCCAAGTTAAAGCTGTAAATTTGGTTTGCTTTCGGGAATGTGTAACGCGGCTGTGAGGCCAAGGACATTGGATCCATACACCCTCACCCCGTCCTGGGAGGCGCACCCGGCACTTTCCGAAAGCACTAGAAAAGCAGTCTGCTCAAAAAGCTTCGATGTTAGGCACGACGACCAGAGCGTAGTGGTAACTACGCCAAGAAGGCTTTTTGAGCAGACTGTCAATAGCTTGCGATTGCGGCGTTGGGATGTTCGTTTGTGATCTCCATCATACGCCGCAAAGTGACCTCTGCGCGCGCACGAATGGGCTCGGGAATTTCAATCTTGTGTTCCAGCACCTCCAACGCATGGGCCACCCAACCCAGCGTGGTCATTTTCATGGTCTGACAAACAAACTGTTCGGTTGGCATGACAAACCTTTTGTTCGGATGATCTTTCTTGAGCTTATAAATCATCCCCACTTCCGTGCCGATAATGAATGTATCGGCCGAACTTTTCACGACATAAGATGAAAATCCGCTGGTGGAACAAACATGGTCTGCCAAATCAATCACGTCCGGCGGACACTCCGGATGCGCAATGAATGCGGCATTCGGATATTTTTCTTTCATGGACAGCACATCCTGCGCCGTCACTCGGATGTGGGTAGTGCAAAAGCCCTGCCATAAAATAATTTCCTTCTCCGGACAAAATCGCTGCACGTAATGCCCGAGGTTTTTATCCGGCACAAAAATAATTTTTTTGTGCGGCAAAGATTTTACGATTTGAATGGCATTGGCCGAGGTGCAAGCAATGTCCGACTCGGCCTTCACGGCCGCTGAGCTGTTCACATAACAAACAACCGCCGCGTCCGGATATTCTTTTTTTTTCTCGCGCAAACGTTCCGGTGTCACCATGAGGGCCATCGGGCAGTCGGCTTCGCGCACCGGCAAAAGAACCGTGCGGTTGGGATTTAAAATCTTTGCGCTTTCGGCCATGAAATCCACGCCGCAGAACACAATCACGTCGTAGCCCGTGCCGATGGTCGCTTTGGACAAAGCCAGAGAATCCCCAAGAATGTCCGCCACTTCCTGCACTTCATAATTTTGATAATTATGAGCCACCAAGTAGGCGTTACGCTCTTTTTTCAGGCGCAGCACTTTCTCCCGGAGCTGCTGTTTAAGCTCCTTGGAATTGGCTTTCTCTAAAACGTCTAGCGATGCATTCATCATCTTAGGTTCGTTTGAGTATTATACCTGAACGACCTCGCGTATTTCAGGAATCAAAGATTTAAGCCGATTTTCGACCCCCATCTTCAGCGTCATGATGGAGCTTGGGCAATGGCTGCAAGAGCCCTGTAGATGCAGCGTCACGACACCGTTTTCATAACCGTGAAACGTGATATCCCCCCCGTCCATGGCCACGGCAGGCCGAATCTCCGCGTCCAAAACCTGTCGGATTTTTCGTTCGATCTCACCGCCCCCGGCTGTATGTCCGTCGGACGTCGAGGCGGCCGCGGGGTCAACTTCCAAAGGTAAAAGCGCTTGGCCCGAACTCAAAAGGCTTTTTAATTTTTCAATGATCGGCTGCGCCAACGACTGCCAACCCGACTCCGGACGTTTTGTCACCGTCACAAAATCATAACCGACCATGACGCCCAGCACATTTTCAATATTGAAAAGCGTTTCGGCCAGCAAAACACCCTTGGCTTTTTCTTTATCCGGAAAATTCAAAGAGCCGGACTCAACCAAAACCCGCCCCACGTTGAACTTGAGCGTATTAGGATTAGGGGTAATTTCGGCGTTGATCTGAGTGTCCATGTTTCCTCCCGTGTGTCATTCTGTGCTTACTTCTGTTTTGTTTTCTTTGGCGCCTCTCAAAGCCTCTTCCAGTGCGCGCCAAATCAGCGTCGCGCATTTTACGCGGATGGGAAATTGCCGCACTCCCTGGAAAATCTTGAGCCTTCCCATTTTTTCCGCGTTCTCCTCGGTGATTTCTTTATCCGTCAATAAATGAATGAAACGATCTTTCAGCTCGCCGGTCTCTTTGAGACTTTTTCCCTCCACCTGCGTCGTCATCATCGACGCGCTGGCCTTTGAAATTGCGCAACCGGAGCCCTCAAAACCAATTTTTAGAATTTTGCCGTCTTTATCCAGCAATAAATCCAAAAAAAAGTCATCGCCGCAAAGCGGATTTTTCCCGTGCGCCCAATGAGTGGCGCCGATAAGTCTGCCGAAATTTCGCGGCCGTTTGTTGTGATCCAAAATCACTTCCTGGTAAAGATCGCTGAGACGTAACTCGTTGGGATCGGTCCCGTTCAAAGGGCTCATTGAAACAACCCCTGCACTTTTTTGATTCCCTTGACCAAAGCGTCAATTTCTTGGGGCGTATTATAGAAAGCAAACGACGCTCTCGTCGTGGCCGGCACGGAAAAATGTTTCATGGTCGGCTGGGCGCAGTGATGGCCTGCGCGCACGGCGATTCCTTCTTCATTGAGCACGGTACCGACGTCGTGTGGATGAATTCCTTCCAGTTCGAAAGAAATCAAGCTCGACTTTTCCTCGGCGGTGCCCACAATGCGCAGACCATGAATTTGAGAAAGTTTTTTGGTGGCCAGTTCCAATAATTCGTGTTCATAAGCGGCAATATTTTCCAAGCCGATTTCTTCGACATAATCCAGCGCAGCTCCCAGCCCGACGATCTCGGCGATCGCGGGAGTGCCGGCTTCGAACTTAGCCGGCGGCTTTGCAAAAGTGGTTTTGTCGAAACTCACGGATTCGATCATATCCCCACCCGTTTGATAAGGGTCCATCGCTTCCAAATGTTTGTTTTTTCCATATAAAACTCCGACACCGGTGGGCCCGTAAATCTTATGTCCTGAGAAACAATAAAAATCACAATCCAGCGCCTGCACGTCCACTTTCATGTGCGGCACGGCCTGCGCGCCGTCGATCATCACGACAGCCCCCGCATGATGGGCGCGTTGGACGATCTCGGCAACGGGATTCACGGTACCCAGCGCGTTGGACACGTGCGTGATCGAAACTAGATACGTTCGTGGCGTCAAAAGACGCGCAAATGCGTCCATGTCCAGCTCGCCGCGATCGTTTACGGGAATCACTTTGAGCCGCAAGCCCTTTTCAATGCATAATTGCTGCCACGGCACGATGTTTGCGTGGTGCTCAATTTCAGAAATCAAAATCTCGTCGTCTTTCTTCAAAAACTTGCGCCCATAAGAGGCCGCGACAAGATTAATGGCTTCGGTGGCTCCACGCACAAAAATTATTTCCGACGTGGACGCCGCATTCAAGAATGCGCGGCATTTTTCGCGGGCCTGATCGACGTACCGTGTGGCATCCTGGCTAAAGGTGTACACGCCGCGATGGACATTCGAATATTCATTGGATAGAAAATACTGCAGACGATCTATCACGGCTTTGGGTTTTTGCGCCGAAGCCGCATTGTCGAGATAAATAAGCGCGTGCCCGCTCATTTTTTTGGAAAGCATCGGAAAATCGTGCCTGATTTGTTGAACGTTTAGCGTTTTAGTCATGGTCATCTCTATGCTTGCCTTAAGGGCAACTCTTGCATCAATTTTTCAATCTTGTTTCCGATCAGCTGCTCTAAACGTATCTTGAGCGCCTCGGAGGACACCTCTTGGATCGCTTCCGCGGCAAATCCGGCTATCATCATAAAACGTGCCT